>DUAL01000208.1:0-2004 GCA_012960835.1 Flavobacteriales bacterium
GGTGTTGGCTTTAATACTTCTGCGAAAAAGCAAGGAGCTGATAAACATAGTAAAAGTGTGATTGAAAATGCACTGAAGAAAAGCTTTGCACCTGAATTTCTAAATCGAATTGATGATGTTATTATTTTTAATAATTTAACTATAGATAACATTAAACAAATTATTGATATCGAATTAGATAGCTTATATAAACGAATTGAAAGTATGGGGTATAATATTACAATTAGTGAAAAAGCAAAGGGATTTGTTGCGGAAAAAGGATTTGATCAAAAATTTGGAGCACGACCGTTAAAACGTGCCATACAAAAATACATTGAGGATCCATTGGCAGAAGATATCATCAATTCAAATCTGAAAGAAGGAGATACTATTAAAATCAGTTTGAATAAACAGGAAACGGAATTAATTATAAAGATAGCTAAAACCAAAAAGAAAAAATCCGAACAAGCAGAAAAAGATAAATTAGAAGGGTAAGGATTCTCCTTCTGTTTCTGTTAGTGTTCTAAATATTGCTTGCAATTCAGAAAGTATATTCCCAGAATTATTTATTTTTCGTCTATCAATTTCTGCTACTCTTGCCAACTCCCCCATTGTTCCTGTAGTAAATACTTCATCTGCATTGTATAGTTCTGTAACTGAAATATCTTTTTCAATTATTGGAATATTATTATTTATACAAAGCTCAATAATAAGTCCTCTTGTAATTCCTGGTAAACATGCTTTAGGAAAAGGCGTAATTACAACTCCATTTTTAATCATAAAAATATTAGTTGCATTGGTTTCAGCTACAAAACCATTTAAATCCAGCATTATAGCATCATCAACCCCTGCATGATTAGCTTCAATTTTTGCTAATATGTTATTTATTAGGTTTGCATGATGGATTTTTGAATCTAAACAAAGTGGTGAATTCCTACGAATACTTGAAGTCACTAATTTCAATTCTTTTCCTGAATAAATGGATGGCTTCCACTCTGCTAAAACAATTAAGGTGCAACCAAATTGATTTAATTTAGGATTCATGCCTGAAGTAATCTTTTCTCCTCTTGTTAGGGTTAACCTAATATGCGTATCATCTTTCATTCCATTAGCCTCCAAAGTAGAAAAAACAGCATTTTTCACTTCCTTAAGAGAAGGAATATTTGCAAAATCCATACTTTTTGCCGATTCCATTAATCTACTTAAGTGCTGTTCAAAACAAAAGATTCTTCCATTATATACTCTCATTCCTTCCCAAACGGCATCACCCCCTTGTAATGCACTGTCAAATACCGAAATTTTCGCTTGATCTCTATGGAGTAATTCTCCATTAATCCATACTTTAATATCTTTATTTCTTTTGTCAAATTGTTGTATCATAATTGTATTGATTTAGCAGTTAGAAATTCATAATAAGATAAACACTCTTCTGCCAGTTCTGCATTGCTATCCGTAAGTGTGATTTCTTTTTCAGTATAAGGTAGGAATCCAGTAGAGTTATGAATGTTTTTATACCAATAACTAGCCCAAACACCATCTTCTTTTCTTGCCCCTTTTTCCCATTTTAACATACGCTCATCAAAGGGAATACCTAATAAAGAGCATAGTTTTTTAAGCAACTGTTTTGGGTTTTGTAATAAATATTTTGAATCCAATACGATTGGAGTTTTTCCTCTTTCTTCTAGCGCTAAATACAACTCGTATTGTTGCTTTACACCAATATCCTCCATAGTAGGATTCGGGATAACTTTGGAATAGGAAAAAATAATTTTTTGAGGGTTTCTGATAAAAATAATATTCATGACTTCTGATAAAAATTCAGTATCAATTCCAATTAAAAAATGAGTCATTAATTTATGAAACAATAACTTTTCGCTTTTTTGAAGAATTACTTCTTGCACCACCTTATTTCCATCATTCTCTAAATCTTGTAGCACTTGTTTTCTTGCAGGATGCTTTGCTCCACTCACTTTAAGAAAATGAGCATAAAGAGGTTCGTCAAAAACAACTGTATCCGTTCTTTGC
>DUAL01000208.1:2077-2798 GCA_012960835.1 Flavobacteriales bacterium
TTTTCATAAAAGCAAATGTATAATAACCGAAAGAAAAGGACTGAAGTTTTACTTCTTATTTTTGCAAATAGCACTGATATATTGTAAATATCCATCTTTAAAAGAATTATGGACTTTACTCCCTTTTACAGCAGCAAATGATTCTAAAATATTTTTGAACCAACCTGCTTGTAGTTTATTAATTGAAGCCTTTCTGTCCTTGGACATTTTAGCTGTAGCATCAAGGATATTGGATGAAATATCAGTAGTTGAGATTAGGGATAAACCATTAGAATTAATTTGATTTTTCATCTCATCAATATAAATATCCCTTCTTAAATCACAAAAAAGAAAATACGCATTTGGCTTTAATACCCTGCTTACTTCACTAATAAAGGTATCCATTGAAGCATAGCAATGGGAAGATTCTACATTAATCACTGCATCAAAAGTACTATCCTCAAAAGGTAAATTTTCGGAATCTCCTACCATAAAAGTAAGATTGTCAATAGTGTAAATTTTATTACAAATATCTATAGCAGAAGGAGAAATATCAATGCCATACATTTCTGTAGGATTAAGGTGATTTGAAATATAGGAAGCTCCTCCTCCTCTTCCTGACCCTACTTCTAAAACCTTTTTTCCACTTAAATCAATCTGAGAAGCAACATAATGATAAAGCTGAATAGAATATCTGTCTTTTTCATCCTCTGAGCTTAAGTCTAAATTTAAGTCATCCGAA
>DUAL01000209.1:0-297 GCA_012960835.1 Flavobacteriales bacterium
CCAATAAAGTAATCATAACAACAACAAAGATTGAAGCTGCAACAGAAGCAATACCTTCGCTTATCAAAACCTTTAAGGGGGTGAACTCTAACAGAAGTGCCAATATTGCAGTTCCAGCTGCATATATACCGATTTTAAGCTCTTTTGAATCCCAAGCATATTTTACGAATGATTTTTGCATTTACAAACCTCGGTTAGTTTATTGAGGAATTAGTTGAATAATAATTTACCCCTTCTGGAGGGTTTTTATAAAAACGATGTTTTTATAAAAAACAGTAATTTTGTTCAAGGAAAACG
>DUAL01000209.1:307-1096 GCA_012960835.1 Flavobacteriales bacterium
AATTAATACGTCTCATTTAATGGTTAACTATATATACAGCTGCTGCTACAAGTTCAAAAAAGATGTTTGAACTTCAACTGCTAATCATTTTTTTTATCGGCCTAACTTTACTACAATTTGTTAAGTCTATTTTATTTTCTCCTTCAAAGACCACAAGGTGGGTTTTTCCTTCCATAGAATAAAAATTTAGTTCATAAGGTAGAGAGTAGAATCTTTCCTTGTTGACAGAGTAAAAGTTCATACATTTTAGACAACTAAATAGATTTTTTTCACGTTGATCTTCGTCATTAAAATGACTGTTAACAACCTCTTTAAGCGCAAATATTAGTTGATCTAAAGGCTCTCTACCAGATTCGTTGCTTATTAGCCATCTGTACTTTACCCCTCTTAAAAGGTTTGTAATTATTTGCTCTTGCAGGTCTTTATCTATCAGGTCACTTGCCAAGTCTTTGGAAACAATAGTAATCTTGTTTACTATTTTATTAGCCTCAAATTCTTCTAATAAAGCCTTATTATCTTTAAATATTCTAGAAAGTGCTTCAATATAGATAAATTTATCCATATCTTGAAAACTAGACAGCGTTGACTCCATGCCTTCTTTAATGTTTTTAGTTCTATCAGCCAGCATTGTGGCAGAGTTAAGGTGAGGTATAGAGCTTCTCACTAGATAAAAGATCATTCCAAATAAAATGAATGGCATAGTTAGTGTTGAAAAGTAGTTTTGAAAGAAGGCAACCGGATCGCCATTTAATTTCTCTTTGCTGATAGCTTCCCACTCTTCATTTTTTA
>DUAL01000209.1:1106-2795 GCA_012960835.1 Flavobacteriales bacterium
TGGTTGCTGGATCTACTTTTATTAATTAAAAATAACTTTCAAAACTTCTTTCTCTTCGACTACTTCCTTCATGGTGTCTTCACAGAATGGAGAGGACTTCAATGTAAGTTTTTGCAAGTACACTTTCATTTTCGAGACTGTTATTTATCTTTTCAACCATCTCATCAGTGATCTTTTTTATATTAACATCAGAATAAGTGAACTTGTAATCAAATGTTTTAGGGAATTTAACACCTTTGGCAGAGTTTTCAGAGTTTGTTTTTCTACTTGGGATTTCTATTTTTAATTGAGTTTTACAAGGATTTTCAACACTACAGCCCCTCCAATCTTTAATGAATGTCTCGCTTAGATTGGCAACCACAGTTGTTGGAAAGCTAGCAGAATACAATATATAGACTAAACTAACAGCAGAGAGAATGATAACTGCCAAATTGCTTGCATTGTAACTCTTATTTTCCATTATAAGACCCTCCACAATCGATCTTCTTCATTAATTCGGTCGATAACAAATTGCTTCCATTTCAGTTTAACAGACTCAGAATTACTTCCTTTTTGCAAAGTCTCGATCAATTCACCTATGTTGTTAATATTTAACTTTACGTAGTGGGTAACAAGGTCCTCTTCATTCCCATCAGCGCCAACCTCATCAAGAAACCCAATTGCTTGTGTTTGATGTTTTTCAGTGTAATGGTAAATGTTAATATCATGCAATAATAAGTGTTGTGCACTAGTAACCTTTCGAAATTCGATTTTAAAATTTCTACTATTCCATATATCAATTAATGAGTATTTTGGACTCTCCATCATATAATCAAACCAGCCTTCCATTAACGTTTTGATTGTATCGTCTAAACCTTGCTTGTCTGAAAACCACTTGTATTCTACTGATTTTGGTTTGCTATGTAATTTGTCAATAATAAGTCTGTGTAGGTTTAAATCATACGTATCGTTAAATAATGTTTTTGATAAAACGATTGTTTTAAGAGACTCTTCTTCATATTTATAAACATCTGTTTTTGAAATTGACAATCGGTCTAAGAGTTTGTATTTATCACTACCAAGTGTTTCCTCTTTATTATTGTTAATAGTCAAAACACTAGTTTGAATTAACTGATCTTCTGCCCCCTGAATGCGTTCTCTCAATATTCTAATAGATCTGTCAACTTCATCGTATTCATTGTACACCGGTTGAAATACTAATATTTTTTCCATAAAAGCAAAAATTAACGACAATGCAACTACACTTGTAATAAAGACAATTAACCACTTCCATTCATCTATTCCGTTTGTAATAATGCTTCGCTCAAGCAAATCAACTGCATTATCACCTGTGATTGCTGATCTGACAATAATGTATATTACTGCAAAAGCCAATAGCATTTTAGGTATGTAATGCAATCGATTAAAAATATAACGAAAACCCGAAAACACTTTCGACAAGCTTAGAAAGGTTTTTGTTGAAATAGATGAAATATATTTGCTGTCACCTCCTGTTATAGGGAAGAGAATAACAGCAACCATTATAAGAACAATTGTTTGCCAACAATATTGGTATTCTTTTATACGCTCTACCAATGGATTTACAGCATCAAAATAAAGCACTGCCACTACAAGCAATACAACCCAGAGTAAAACACGCCATCTTTCTTTAATATAAAGAAAGATGGGGGATGGTTGTTCAATATCTTT
>DUAL01000210.1 GCA_012960835.1 Flavobacteriales bacterium
CCACCTATCCTAATTTTAAATTCAGAATAATTGGAGATGTTTTTGGAAAAGAAAGAGAGTATTTGAAAAGTAAAATAAAAGAAAATAATTTGCAGGAAAATATTGAGATTACGGGCTGGCTTAGCTATAATGATGTGCCGAAAGCAATTGCAGATTGTAGCATTGGTGTCATCTCAAACACGAATGAAAAACGCAATACATTAGCAGGCCCCCCCAATAAACTTTTTAATTATATGACAATGGGATTAGTCATAGTTTCTGTGGATTTGCTCGCAACTACTCAAATTATTAAAGAAACAAATTGTGGAATTATTTTAGAAAAAAGAGATGCACAACTTTTAGCTGAAAAGCTGAGGGACCTCTTAGGGGATAATACTAAACGAAAAGATTTACAAGAAAAATCATCAGAGGCATCTAATAAAAAATACAATTGGAAATTAGAAGCAGATAAATTATTTCAATTTTATAGAAGTCTTAAATAAAAAATATTTATAAATTTACCGCTCAATTATTTTTAACCTAAAAACAAGATTATGAAAAAAGGACTACTATTTATTTTTACATTACTGTTTGGCGCAAATTTGATAGCACAAGTTGCCCCGAATAAAGTATTAAATGCTTCTGATATTGCTGTAATTGATGACAAAGTGATTATGGGAGGAGATGAGGTGTTGAAAGATTTGATAAGGGAGCCAAACCCAGTTACTGCTTCTATGAGAATGGCAAGCTCAATTAACGAGTATATTGTAGGTACTACTACTTACGATTTGCAATCTAACGCTACTGTTATGGACAGAATTCTGCATCACCATGATGGCACAATTTCTGTGGCCTGGACAAGAAGTGCTGAATTTAACACTTCTTGGACAGATAGAGGAACGGGTTATAACTTTTATGATGGAACCACTTGGGGTTCACAACCATCTGCTCCCTTAGAAACTTCAAGATGTGGCTGGCCTTCTATGCTTGCTACAAATTCTGGAAGAGAGATTTCTATTGCCCACAACACTGCTAATTCCTATGTACAAATGACTTACAGAGACACTATTGGTTCTGGCTCTTGGACCGAGCAAATTATTTCTTCACAAGATAGTATGGGAACTTATCTCTATATGATTTGGAACCGTTCAGCAGTTGGAGGAGCAAATGGAGAGAGTATTCATATGATAGCTGTTACTGCTTCTTCTAATTTTAATGGCACTTTATTCAATGGATTGGATGGTGCATTGGTTTATTATCGCTCCTTAGATGGAGGAGCTACATGGGATATTAAAGATATGCAATTGCCTTCTTTGGACACTTCTTATTTTAACAGCTTTGGAGGAGATAGTTATACCATAAAAGCCCAAGGAGATATTATTTGTGTAGCATTTTTTGGTGGATGGGACGATACTTTTATTATCAAATCTACTGATAATGGAGATACATGGACAAGAACTACTATTTTAGATTTTCCAGTAGATAAATATAGTGCGGATGACGGCATTGATTTAGACAATGATGGCGTGATGGATTCGCTTTTCACTACTGATGGTTGTGGCGCATTACTACTTGATAATAACGGAATGGCGCATGTATTTGCAGGTAATATGAGAGTATTAGATGCTGATTTGGCTGATGGAGGTACTTCCTACTTCCCAGGAACAAATGGTTTGTTGTATTGGAATGAAAATGTTGGACCCGATACTGCAGGAAGTCAGATTTCTAATTCTGTTTGGTGGTCTGATAACATGAGTGTAATTGCTGGGGCTGAAGATTTGGATGGCGACAGCACTTTAACCTATGTTGATATTGCTACTTATTTTGCTTCTCTTTCCTCAATGCCAAGCGTTGGGATAGATGCTGGCGGAAGCATTTATGTTTCTTTTTCATCACTAATGGAGATATATGATAGTGGTGCACAGAATTTCCGACATGTAAATATTATCAAATCGCATGATGGTGGAATGAGTTGGACTGACCCAATTGACATTACGCCTGTTTCTTTATTTTTAGGAATGGGAGAATGTGTGTTTGCTTCTATGGAAAGAGATGTAGATGATAAAGTAAGATTGCTTTATCAAAAAGACATGGAGCCAGGATTAACCGTTAGGGGAGATGAGGATGCAGTTGGGATGAATGATATCGTTTATTTGGAATTGGATACCAATTTTGTGGTTTCTGCAATAAATAATAATCCAATAAATAATAATTTAACATTGGAGGTATATCCTAATCCTACTAAAAATCAAACTTCCATTAATTTTAAAATTGAGAAAAAATCAAAAGTGAGCATTCATGTAGTAGATGTTTTGGGCAGAAGTGTTTACAATAACAACACTACACTTAGTAAAGGAAACCACTTGGTAATCCTAAATGTAGAAAACTATGATGCTGGAATTTACTATATCAATACGCAAATTGCTGGAAAAACATTTACCAACAAATTGGTTGTAACGAAATAGATTTTAGACAATAGATATTGATTAAAAGCCGAGCTTGCTCGGCTTTTTTTATGCTTTATTTTATATCAAAAAAGGAATCTACCTTTAACATTTGATGGGAAATAAAGCCCTCAGCAAATTCACAGTTAGATAATCTGCCCAAATCTTTTGCTCTGTATTTTACACTTTCCAGAAATCCTTTTTTTGAAATGATAGTTTCTGTTTCTTTGGAGTCCGCATTAAAGAATTGGGTTTTGTATGTTTTTACAGCTTCTATTTTTTTCTCCATTTGCCCACTTATATCAATTACAAAATCGGGTTGTAAATGGTTGAACTGAATATAATGATAAATGGCTTTTGGTCGCCAAAC
>DUAL01000211.1 GCA_012960835.1 Flavobacteriales bacterium
GCCAAACGAAAATGACTTACAGCTGGCACATCTACCAAACCGCTTTTTACCATAAACCAACCTAAAAATCCTTGCAAACCACCAAGAAGTAAAAGAAAAATTAGTTGTTTTTTAAGTTTACTGTCAAGCCAATTTTTTTTCCAATACAGAAGAAAAGGAACGATAAATACCACTCCAATTAACCGTCCTAAAAGTCGGTGCAAATACTCCCAAAAAAAAATGGATTTAAATTCGGTCAAACTCATATCAGTATTTATTTTCTGATACTCAGGAAATTGTTGGTACTTAGTAAAGGTGTCTTGCCACTCTGTTTCATTTAATGGAGGAATTGCTCCGCTAATTAGCTTCCACTCCACTATAGATAGTCCTGAATGTGTAAGACGGGTAATTCCGCCAATGAGCACCATAGCAATCACTAAAAACAAACCACTATAAAGCCAAAGGGATATTATTTTCTTTTGTCTGGAATTCATCCGCACAAAAATAACTAAGCTATATTTGCTACCTATTATTTTTATGGAAAAATCGATAAAAAATTATTTAATCCTCATTTTTCTGGCAATTATTTGGGGAAGTTCCTTCATTTTGAT
Organism: Flavobacteriales bacterium; assembly: GCA_012960835.1. Lineage (GTDB taxonomy): Bacteria > Bacteroidota > Bacteroidia > Flavobacteriales > BACL11 > DUAL01. The sequence goes on from DUAL01000211.1 coordinate 591, forward strand.
GAAAAGAGGATTGGAAGTGTATTCTTACACGCAAGTGGCAGCTTTACGGCTGTTTATTGCTTTTCTTTCTCTTTTGCCATTTATTTTTCGTGCATTTAAAAAAGTGGCTAAAAAACATTGGGGTCCAATTATAATAACTGCTTTTTTAGGAAATGGTATTCCCGCTTTTTTATTTACAAAAGGCCAAACCCACTTAGACAGTTCATTTGTAGGGATACTCAACTCCCTAACGCCTTTATTTACACTTTTACTCGGAATTTATTTTTTCAAATCGCGACCAACTAAAACAAATATTTTGGGAGTAATTATTGGGCTTACAGGTGCTTTCATGCTTTCTTCCTCCAATTTAGATGGCGTTTTTGCAATCAATTTCTACACCCTTTTGGTGGTTTTGGCTACCTTATTTTATGCCATAAGCGTAAATGTAATTAGGAAATATCTTGCTGATTTAGATGCAATTTCTATATCCGCACTTGCCTTTTTATTTATCGGACCAGCATCAGGAATTTATGTTTTTAGTAGTGATTTTATGCCTTTTCTTAATACAGATAGAGGTATTAGTGCTCTTTTATACATAGCAATTTTAGCAGTCATTGGCACATCTCTGGCAGTAGTTATTTTTAATAAACTAATAAAAGATTCCTCTGCTATTTTCGCCTCTTCTGTCACCTATCTTATTCCGATTGTTGCTATTTTTTGGGGCGTGTTAGATGGGGAAAACATACTTTTCTCGCACATTATTGGAGCTGCAATTATTATTTGCGGTGTGTATTTGGTAAATAAGAAGAGGGCTTAACTTACAACTGGGATAATTTTAAAGCTTCTACTTCCAATGCAAGTAAAGCTAAATTGCTTTTAGTTTTTTCTAAACTTGCAAGTGTTTCCTGCTTTGTTTGCTCGTATTTATCTTTTAACCCATCAAACATATTGGTATAATAAGCAATTCCTTCATTCATATTTTCTAAAAAACGATTAAAGTATTTTTCTTGCTTTTTGTTCCAATCTTTTTTAGCTTCTTCCAATTTGTTTTTAAGGAAGTCCATATACAAATTCAACTCTTTCACAAACATATTTGGCCTGTCGGTTCGGCTCATAAAATTCTCCAAACCATAAATATGTTTGGTCATATCTTCTAATGACAATAGTTTATCAAAATAGGCCATATTTGGTCCTGGACAAATGGAAACAGCTGTGCTTTCCCTAGTTTCAATACCATTAGTGATAACTGCTGCTGCTGACAAACCCATACACAAGCAAACTTTCTCCGTTATCTCATCAGAAACTCCAAGTTCTTCAATTTTATTTTTTTGATACAAACGAGAAGCAGTGCAAACACCTTTTTCATCATATTCTGTGCTAAAAGCTAAATACCTTCTGGGGCATGGGCTACCTGGTTTCCCATCCTTCACTTTTTGTAATTTTTCTGCATCTTTGGATGAGTTACGCAAATTATTAAATGGCACCCCCAGTGGCGATACATTACTTAAATATAAATCTTTTTCTTTTGCTTTAACGAGTTGCATCCTTGTTTTGTCATCTACATTTGTCACTTCCGGGACTAATAAAAATGGGGTTCCCCAGCCGACTGAATCCAACTCATAATGTTTGATTAAAAAATCGTGTTCTTCAGCAGTACCTACTCCACCTTGAGCTGTTATTTTTAATGCTAGGGTTTTTTTAGGAATTACCCTGTTATTTGCCTCAAGTGCCGCTTTACAAATTTCATAAACCTCCTTAATTAACTCCTCTCGCTTTTCTCTGAATTCCGCTAAAATTGGTCCCATTAAATAACCATCAGTTGCAAAGGCATGCCCTCCGCAATTTAGTCCGGATTCAACTCTGTATTCAGAAACCCATAATCCTTTTTTTGCCAAAAATTTCCCTTGAATAAGTGCTGAACGATAATCACTTACTTTCAGCACAATTTTCTTTTTAATATCGCCATCAGCATTTGGATAAAAATCTTCAAATTGTGAAATATAGCCATATAATCTTGGGTTCATCCCTGCTGAGAAAATAATGGATGATGCTAAATCGCTATTGGCATAACCCCTTAATGCCGCATGTGCATCATTATATTCTGATGGCAAAGTCTCATTCTTGAAAAAGTTTGGCTTATCCACCTTTGTCATAATATTTACATCAATACTTCCCATGTTCAAATTCTCTTTCAACCAAGTAGAAACCTCATCTATATTAAAGTATTTCTTAGTGAGTTTATTGAATTCCTTTTTCAACTGAGATGTGTCAGGAAAAGTTGCAAAAAAAGTTTTCAAAGCTTCTACTTTTTCTTTTGTAGCAGTAGTATATTCCTCATACTTCTGATTAGCTAATTTATTTACTAAATTCAAATAAGAAGTGATTCTGTCAGCACGATAATCCTTAGTATTATTATTTATTTCCTCATACTGCAAATTATTTTTATCAGCATATACCTTCCTGAGTCTTTCCAATAATACATCATCAGCCAAAGCAATAACCGAATCAATACCGAATTGAGAAACTTTAAGTGGTGTATCTGCCGTAAATGCTGTTCCCATTACAGGAATATGGAAGGTATGTTGTTGTGTCATTATAAATCTCTTGTAAAATGGCTGCAAAGATACGAACAAAGTAACCATTTACGGTATTATTCCAAATCTTTAACAACCAAGTGTATGGTATGCCTGCTTTTTTGTTCTAGTACTAACTCCTTATTTGTCAGTAGTTTCTCATTGGAATCTTCATTATAATGACGAATTGTGTATAATGTAAGGTTTTCGTTAAAATGGACTTCAAAATCTTTTTGCAAGCAATTTAATAATGGTGGAATTTTATGACTGTCGTAATCCACGCAAACAGAGAAACTTATTGCCGAATTTTGCATCATATTCACCCTTACTCCATACTTAGCAAAAAGAGTAAAAATGGAACTTAAGTGTTCTTCCACAATAAAAGACAAGTTCTTATCAGAAATTGAAATAAGAATTTGATTTTCTTTTACAATATAGGATGGAACAAATGGCTCTATCAACTTATAATCGCCAATAATGGAACTATCTTTTTTAGGATTAATAAAGGATTTCACTTCTAATGGAATAGATTTTCTTTGCAATGGTTGAATGGTTTTTGGATGCATCACTTTTGCACCATAATAAGCCAATTCTATTGCTTCCTCAAAAGGTATTTTCATCAATTGCTCAGTATCCTCAAAAAATCTTGGATCGGCATTGAGCACCCCATCCACATCTTTCCAAATTATGACTTGCTTTACATCAAGTGCAAAAGCCAAAATGGCTGCTGTAAAATCCGAACCTTCCCGGCCCAATGTTGTAGTAAAATTCTCGGAAGTGCAGCCAATAAACCCTTGTGTAATTATTGGAAAATATGTGATTTTATCTTTACAAAAAGTAATGGTTTGCTTCCAATCTATTTTTGCATTTCTGTATTTGTTGTCGGTTCGAATAATATCCCTTGCATCCAACCAAGAATTTCCAAAACCCTTTTCACTTAAATAAGCACTCATTATTTTGGTAGAAAGCATCTCGCCAATCGATATAATCTGATCATAATTAAAAGCAAAATCAGGGTTTGGCTCATCCTCCAACACCCACTCAATTTCAACAAACAGATTATTTACCTCATTATAAATAAAGTGATTCTCCTCAAATAATTCGCCCAACAAATGGGCATGAAAATCTTTTACTACTTTGAGTTTGTTTTCTGCTTTTCCATTTTTTTTCACATAAGCCTCTGTTACTTCTTCCAACATATTAGTAACTTTCCCCATAGCGGAGAATACTATAATTAAACTATCATCCGAATAATCATCTAATATTTCGGCTACGCGCTTTATGTTTTCTATGTCTTTTATGGAGGTCCCTCCAAACTTAAAGATTTTTATCATTTTTGGTTTTGAAATTTAAGGATACAAAGTAAAGAATTATTTTTTCAACTTATCTTTTAAAATTTCCGATATTTGCAGAAGATAAAAAGCAAATCATCAATTATGAAAATTGCATTCTTAACTTCTGGCGGAATTGCACCATGCCTGTCCGCATCCATTGGTAGATTAACTGAAAACTACTTGAATAATTATCCAAATGCCGAGATTATTGGCTATCTAAATGGTTATAAAGGATTGCTTTTGGGCAACAGCATTTATTTTCCGAAAACACTAAAAGGAAAAACAGAACAATTTTATGCTTTTGGCGGTTCTCCTATTGGAAACAGTAGGGTAAAACTTAAAAATATAGAAGACTGTGTAAGCAAAGGATATGTAAAAGAAGGAGAAAATCCGTTGGAAGTGGCGGCCAATCAGTTGGTAAAAGATGGGGTAACCATTTTACACACCATTGGAGGTGATGATACCAATACCACTGCTGCTGATTTATCCAACTATTTGAAAAAAAATAATTATGATTTAACGGTAGTCGGCTTACCTAAAACAGTGGACAATGATGTATATCCTATTACCCAAACATTAGGGGCTTGGACGGCAGCCGAACAAGGCGCTCTTTTCTTTGAAAATGTAGTAGGTGAAAACACAACATCTGACAGGCAACTCATCATTCATGAAGTAATGGGCAGGCATTGTGGATGGCTTACGGCTGCAACTGCTTTGGAATATCGCAAGCGATTGGGGGAAATGACATTCATTCCAGAAGTAGGAGTGGTAAAAGAAAAATGGGAGATTCATTCTGTTTTGCTTCCAGAAGAAGATATCGATTTTGATAAAGAGTGTGAGCGTCTTAATAAAATAATGGACCAATACGATTGCGTGAATGTGTTCTTATGTGAGGGTGCAGGATTAGACACCATTGTAAAAGAAACAGAAAAAGCAGGAGAAGAAGTATTAAGAGATGCTTTCGACCATGTAAGGTTAGACGATTTAAATCCAGGACAGTGGTTTGCCAAGCAATTAGGAAAAAGATTAAAAGCCAATAAAGTTTTGGTGCAAAAAAGTGGTTATTTTGGGCGCTCGGCAAAAGCAAATCAACAAGATTTAGATTTAATTTTTGAAGTTGCTGATAAAGCAGTAGAAAGCGCAACAACTGGAATAAGCGGAGTAGTTGGCTGGGATGAAGAGGACAACAACAATCTTACATGCATTGCATTTGGCAGAATAAAAGGAGGAAAACCATTTGATACTTCACAGGATTGGTATCGAAATATGATGCAAGAAATTCACGCCATAAAATAGTTTTTCTTGAAAGCACCACTACTCTCCTATTTTGGCCAGCCAAAAATTGCTGCAAAACTACAAAGTTGTATTGCTGAAGAAAATTCCAAAATTTGGCTAAAAGGTTTGGTGGGTTCATCCTTTGCCTTGGCATCATCTGCAACTATTAGAGAAAGTAAAAGACCACATCTTTTTATTTTTACTGACAAAGAACAAGCCCAATATTTTGTAAATGAAGTAGAAGCCCTTCTGAACAATGAAGTATTTTTCTATCCAGCATCTTATCGTAGGGCTTATCAGTTTGAGCAGACGGACAATGCTAATATTTTATTAAGAGCGGAAGTACTCAACAAACTCAACAACAAAAGAAATCCTATTATTATTACTTATTCTGAGGCGCTTTCAGAAAAAGTGGTGAGCAGAAGAGAATTAAAACGGCAAACAATCACTATTAAAATTGGAGATTTACATGAGATTGAGGAGTTGGAAGAGCAACTGATGAATCATCATTTTGAAAAGGTTAATTTTGTAATTGAGCCAGGGCAATTTTCTGTAAGAGGCGGGATAGTGGATGTGTTTTCTTATGCGGATGAACATCCTTACAGAATTGAATTTTTTGATATTGAGGTGGAAAGTATTCGCTCCTTTGACATCAATTCCCAACTATCGATTGACGCAAAAAATAAAATCAATATTGTGCCCAATACTGAGGCCAAAAAAACCAATAGCAAGCATGTAAGTTTTATGAATTACCTTCCTAAAAATGCGGTGATTTGGGCAAATGACATTGCATACAGCAAAGGAGTTTTGGATGAGTATTTTTCAAAGGCAAAGCAACATTATAAGGAGTTAGAAATTAGCAAAACTACCCATCAGCAACCAGAGGAACTCTTTACTTCTGGCAAAAAATTTTGTGAGCAGTTAAAGGGTTACACCATTATAGAACAAGGGTATTCCGACTACTTTGAAGCACAGCACAAATTAGAATGCAACACCCAAATTCTGCCTGTTTTCAATAAGCAATTCGATTTGCTAAAAGCCGATTTAATTAAGAATAATAAAAAGGGAATAAAGAATTTGATACTTTGTTCATCTAAGGAACAAGAAAAAAGATTTCATGCTATTTTCGAAAATGCAGAAGCGGAAATTCAGTATCAGTGCATACACTTTTCTTTGCATCAAGGATTTATTGATAGCGACAATAAGATGGCCGTTTATACCGACCACCAACTTTTTGAAAGGCACCATCGTTTTGTTTCAAAAACCAAGTTTTCAGACAAACAAGCTATAACGCTCAAACAACTTACCAACCTTCAAATTAATGATTTTGTATCACACATTGACCATGGTGTTGGGCAATTTGCTGGGCTACATAAAATTGATAATAATGGTAAAAAACAAGAGGCTATAAAACTAATATACAAAGGGGGAGACATCCTCTATCTCAGTATTCACGCCTTGCATAAGATTGCTAAATTTTCTGGGAAAGAAGGGCATCAACCAAAAATCCACCAGTTGGGAAGCCCTCAATGGTTAAAAACAAAAAACAAAACCAAAGCGAGAGTAAAACAGATTGCGTTCGATTTGATACAATTATACGCCAAACGAAAAACACAAAAAGGATTTGCTTTTTCTCCCGATAGTTATTTGCAATATGAATTGGAGGCTTCCTTTATGTATGAGGATACGCCCGATCAAAGCAAGGCTACAAAGACGCTAAAAGAAGATATGGAGAAAGATACACCAATGGACAGATTGGTCTGTGGTGATGTCGGTTTTGGGAAAACTGAAGTGGCGATAAGGGCTGCTTTCAAGGCAGTTTCGGACAGTAAACAAGTGGCGATATTGGTCCCTACCACCATTCTTGCTTTGCAGCATTTTAAAACTTTCAGCAAAAGAATGAAAGACTTTCCTTGTAATATTGATTACATCAACAGATTTAAAACCACAAAACAGCAAAGTGATACCCTCAAAAAATTAGCCAATGGGGAAATTGATATTTTGATTGGAACACATAGAATTGTCAGCAAAGATGTGGTATTTAAAGATTTGGGGTTGATGATAGTAGATGAAGAACAAAAATTTGGCGTTAATATAAAGGACAAACTCAAAACTCTAAAAACAACAGTGGATACGCTCACTCTAAGTGCAACCCCTATTCCAAGAACACTACAATTTTCTTTGCTTGGCGCAAGAGATATGTCTGTCATCAACACTCCACCTCCTAACAGACAAAGTATTGAAACTAGAATTATTGGGCTTAATCAAGATGTTATTAGAGATTCCATCAATTATGAAATGAGTAGAAACGGACAAGTATTTTTTGTGCATAACCGAATAGAAAATATTAAAGAAATTGCTGGATTGGTTCAGAGATTATGCCCAGATGCAAAAATAAAAACTGGACACGGACAAATGGAAGGAAAGCAAATTGAACAGTTGATGGTTGACTTTATGGAAGGGGAATTTGATGTGCTTATTTCCACCACCATCATTGAAAATGGCGTTGATATTCCGAATGCAAATACCATCATCATAAATAATGCCCAAAACTTTGGACTGAGTGATTTGCATCAAATGAGAGGAAGAGTTGGGCGCTCCAATAAAAAAGCATTTTGCTATTTAATCAGTCCTCCAACACATCAAATTTCAGCAGAAGCAAAAAAGCGACTTACCGCTTTGGAACAATTCTCCTATCTGGGAAGTGGTTTTAATATTGCCATGCGCGATTTGGACATTAGAGGTGCAGGCAATTTATTGGGTGCTGACCAAAGTGGTTTTATTAATGATATTGGATTTGAGATGTATAAAAAGATTTTGAATGAAGCCATTGAAGAGTTGAAACAGGAGAAATTTCAAGATTTATTTGAGGATGAAAAGGAGAAATTCTACATCAAACATTGTGCTTTGGATACAGATTTAGAAATTTTAATTCCGGAAGATTATGTAAGTAATATTGAAGAAAGATTGAACCTTTATAAACAATTGAATAGTTTTAAAAAGGAAGAAGAAATCACCTCTTTTAAAAATGAATTGGAAGATCGGTTTGGTAAAATCCCCAATACTGTTTATCAACTATTTGACGCCTTGCGTTTAAGATGGTTAGGTAAGGAAATTGGTTTTACAAGAATCATTCTCAAATCAGGAAAAATGAAAGCTTATTTTACAGAAGATAAAACTTCTCCTTATTTTGAAAGTCCACAATTTTCAAAAGTATTGGATTATTTAAAAAAGAACTTTCATACTACCCAGATGAAAGAAAAAAATGGAAAGTTATCTTTTGTAGTAAAAGAAATTTCAGAGCTTCATAAAGCTACTAATTTATGCAAAAAAATTAGTTTGAACGAATTGCCTCAACAGGATCTAACCGTGATGCCGAAAAGGCAGGAATAATACCACTTATCACACCAATAATTGCGGAAACGGAAAGCCCAAGAATAATATTTTGAGTTGTTAAATTCAAATTAAAATCGAGCATTTTTCCTGCAACAGTAGCCAAAGCCCAAACAATGGCTAAGCCAAAAGCACCACCTAATATGCATAAAAAGATTGATTCAAAAAGAAATTGAAGAAGAATAAAAATATTTTTTGCCCCCAATGCTTTTTGAATACCAATAATTTTAGTTCTTTCTTTTACAGAAACAAACATAATATTTGCAATACCGAAACCACCAACCAAAATGGAAAAGCCACCAATAATCCAACCGGCCATTCCAATTACACTAAACAACTCGTCCAATCCTTGTTTGATTAAACTTACCTCATTCATGGAAAAATTATCATCTTCCATAGGACGAACCCTTCTTATAGTTCGCATAATCCCTCTGATTTCATTTTTTAATTCTTCATTGCTCACCCCTTCAAGCGCACTTACCATGATTATCGGATTACTTCTTCTTTCGTTTATAAATCTTTTCGCAAACCAGTAGGAACACAAAACTGCATTGTCTTGCGAATTTCCTGTTATACTTTCTCCTTGCTTTTTAATAAGTCCAATTACTTTTGCATTTATCCCTGAAATCTTGATTGTTTCTCCAACAGGATTAAAATCGAAAAGAGCTTCTGCCACATTATGCCCAATTAAAACAAAGTTTTTTCCAGAGTTCATTTCGCTTTGGGTGAAAAATCTTCCCTTTTCCATATTGAAAGATAAAATTTGAGGAAACTCATAAGTAATTCCGCTAATTTCTACATCTTCCAAAACATTATTTCCGTTTTTTACTGTTCTACGACCTTCAAAAAGAAAGGCAACAGAATTTGATTTTAAACATCTTTCTTTTATTTGTTTAAATTCCTTAAAAGTAACTTTTGGTCTTTTAAAATATTTCCACCATTGGTATTCGCCCGACCCACCCCATGGCCATTTTTGGATATACACCACATTCTCTCCTAAGGATTCAACGCTATCTCGCACATTTTTTTCCAATGCATCAACAATTGTAAAAACAGAAATTATAGCAACAATCCCTATGGTTACTCCCAATAAAGACAGAAAAGTTCTTAAACGATTATTTATAATTGCTTGCCAGGAAAAACGCACTGCTTCCGTAAAAAGTCTGATATACATAGATGGTTTAAAAAAGTTCAAATTTACGAAATTTTTGGGGGAGTTAACAATTGTGTAAAAGTTATTAACACTTCCGATATTTTGCATATTTATACTTGAATATTGAAGAGGATTTGGGTAAAATTGCACTTAGAGATGACAGGAGAAAAAATCATAAAAAACGCCCTTATTTCAGTTTTCCATAAAGATGGATTGGGTGCGATTGCACAAAAATTAAATCAGCTTGGAGTAAATATTTACTCAACAGGAGGGACTCAAAAATTTATTGAAGAGCAAGGGATTAGCGTAAACAAAGTGGAAGACTTAACCTCTTATCCTTCCATATTAAGTGGGCGAGTAAAAACATTACATCCAAAAGTTTTTGGTGGTATTTTGGCAAGAAGAGAAGAAGAAAATGACCAATTACAATTAGCCGAATACGACATTCCAGAATTCGATTTAGTAATAGTGGACCTCTACCCTTTTGAAAAAACTATCACATCAACTAATAATGAACAAGACATTATAGAAAAAATTGATATTGGTGGAATTTCACTAATTCGGGCAGCTGCAAAAAATTATAAGGATGTAGTTATTGTTTCAGAAATGAGTCAGTATGATGAATTATTGAAAATTTTGGAACAAGGTAAAAGCACAGTATTAGCGCAAAGAAAAAAGTTTGCTGCTACTGCTTTTAATATTTCATCACATTATGATACCGCTATTTTCAAGTATTTTAGCAGTGATGATAAGAATGTTTTCAAGCAAAGTATTCGTACAAAAAAAGCTTTACGCTATGGGGAAAACCCTCATCAAGAAGGAATATTTTTTGGAAAGATTGATGATTTATTTGAGCAAAAAAATGGAAAAGAATTATCCTACAATAATCTTTTAGATGTGGATGCGGCCGTAAACTTGATAGCAGAATTTGATGAATGTACCTTTGTTGTTCTGAAACATAATAATGCTTGCGGAATTGCAACAAGAGAAAAGCTGATTGATGCTTGGAAGGATGCACTTGCAGGAGATCCTGTTTCTGCTTTTGGTGGAGTACTAATTACAAATCGTGAAGTGGATTTAGAAACGGCAAATGAAATTAGCAAGTTGTTTTTTGAAGTGATTATCGCCACTTCATACAATGAGGACGCCCTCAAAATTCTTTGCCAAAAAAAGAATAGAATTGTATTAGTTCAAAAAGAAATTGCATTCCCTAACATTCAGTTTCGTACTGCTTTAAATGGGGTTTTGTATCAGGAAAAAGATGTGAAAACTGATAGCGTATCGGAGATGAAAATAGCAACTAAAACTACACCAACTGATAAGCAATTTATCGATCTTGAATTTGCATCAAAGGTTTGCAAACATACTAAATCGAATACTATTGTTTTTGCTAAGAATAAACAATTATTGGCAAGTGGAGTAGGTCAAACTTCAAGGGTTGACGCCTTAAAACAAGCGGTGGTAAAAGCCAATAACTTTGGATTTGATTTAAATGGAGCGGTTATGGCTTCTGATGCTTTCTTCCCATTCCCCGATTGTGTGGAACTGGCAAATAATGCTGGAATAAAAACAGTTATTCAACCTGGAGGATCAATAAAAGACCAACTTTCCATTGATTATTGTAATGTAAATGACATTAGTATGGTAATAACAGGAACAAGACATTTTAAACATTAAAAAATAAAACTATGGGTTTTTTTGATTTTTGGACAGAAGAAATAGCAATTGATTTAGGAACTTCTAACACACTAATAATACACCAAGATAAAGTGGTGGTGGATGAACCATCAATTGTTGCAAGAGATATTCAAACTAATGAGATTGTGGCTATTGGTACAAGAGCACAACAAATGCACGGAAAAACGCATAAAAAAATTGAAACTATTCGCCCTTTAAAAGATGGCGTAATTTCAGATTTTCAGTCTTCAGAACAAATGATAAGAGGGTTTATAAAAATGATTCCAAGAAAAAGATCTTTGTTTTCTCCTACACTTAAAATGGTTATTTGTATTCCATCTGGGGTAACGGAAGTAGAAAAAAGAGCAGTGATTGATTCAGCTGAACATGCCGGAGCGAAAGAGGTTTTTTTGATTCATGAACCAATGGCGGCTGCAATTGGAATAGGCATTGATGTATTGGAACCCAATGGAAATATGGTGATTGATATTGGAGGGGGAACAACTGAAATTGCTGTTATCTCATTAGGAGGAATTGTTACCGAAAAATCAATCAGAATTGCTGGTGATGAATTTACCGACAATATTAAAAATTACATGAAAACAAGGCACAATATTGCAATTGGCGATACTACTGCTGAAAGGATAAAGATAAATGTAGGCTCGGCACTTACCGAATTGGATGAGCCTCCAGCTAATTATCCTGTTCATGGTAGAGATTTAATGACAGGAATACCAAAAGAAATTGTGGTTACTTATAAAGAAATTGCAGTTGCAATGAATAATTCCATTGAACAAATTGAAGAAGCGGTAATGAGCGCACTTTTTCAAACACCTCCTGAACTTTCAGCCGATATTTATAATACAGGACTTTACTTGACCGGTGGCGGTTCAATGCTCAGGGGGCTTGACAAAAGAATCTCTCTGAAAACTAAATTACCTGTTTATGTTGCAGAGGATCCGCTAAGAGCAGTTGCTAGAGGAACAGGAATTGCCCTGAAAAATATTGAGAAATTTCCTTTTTTAATAAAATAATATTGGTTGATGTATGTACAACCTAATTCAGTTTGTAAAAAAATATCATTTCATACTTTTATTCCTTATCATAGAAGGGTTTTCTGTTTTTCTGTTAGCTACTAATAATCATTATCAAGGAAACAAAATAAATACTTTCAGTCAAAAGTATGTTGGAAATTTTCATGATGGTCTATCTACTATTTCTGACTTTTTTAAACTAAAACAAACAAACAAATTCTTGGCTGATGAAAATGCAAAATTGTATTCGCTTTTAGAAAAACAAAGAATTTTGTATGATGATTCATTAAATTTTGAAGCCTCTTTATTCAAATATCAATCGGCAAGAGTTATAAATAATTCAGTTCATAAAAGTAATAATTATCTGACACTCAATAAAGGTACGCGTCATGGTATAAAAGAAGGGATGGGTGTGATTACTGAAAATGGAGTTGTAGGAATTATCCATTCGGTCTCTGATAGATTTTCCTTGGTGATTTCTGTTTTACATCAAAAATCAAGTATTAGTGTGAGGTTAAAAGATGAAATGTTTTTAGGGAGGATGTTATGGAGTGGTTTTAATTATAGAGAAACTACTGTTGACGATATTCCAAATCATGCAAATTTAAATATTGGAGATACCATTATAAGTAGTGGTAATTCTGCCATTTTCCCTGATGGAATAATTATTGGAGAAGTTATTTCATTTCAAAAAATTCCAGGAGAAAATTTTTACAAAATTAAAATTCAATTTTTTGAGGATTTAAATCGAATCCATTATGTATATGTTGCTGAATCCTTAATAAAGCAAGAAAAAGAATTATTGGAATTAAACGCAAAAGATGATTAAACAACTTTATAAATATTTTTGGCTAACGCCCGTTTTCATCTTTATTCAGGTTTATATACTAAATCAAGTATTGTTTAACGGATACATCAATCCTTATTTTTATATCATGCTGATTATTTGTTTGCCACAAATAACACCTAGATGGTTCTTGCTTACTTTTTCATTCTTTTTAGGATTTTTTCTTGATGTTTTTGAAGGGTCTATCGGCTTTCATTCCACCGCTTGTGTAATGATTGCTTTTTTAAAACCTGCGTTTGAACGGATTATTATTCCTAAAAATACAATAAATCCTGAACAGGACCTTTTTTTGCAAAAATTAGGTTTTAAAATGTTTTCTGTTTATTCATTTATACTGATTTTTATTCATCATGCAATTTTGTTTTTATTAGCTCATTTTAAGCTTGCAACATTCACAGATATTCTTGGTAAAATAACTTTAAGCAGTTTTATAACATTTGTAATTATCATTGTTTGCCAATTCTTTTTCTTTAATTCTGAAAGGCGAAAATGAAAATTCACAATAACAGAAAATTTATTGTAAAAGGAATTTTTATTTTTATTGCATTGGTTTTTTTGTGTAAACTCTTTTACATTCAAGTTATAAATGATAAATATAAATTTTCGGCAAAAAATAATGTATTACGATATGATGTAAAATATCCTGGAAGAGGATTATTATATGATAGAAACAACCAGCTTTTGGCTTATAATGAGGCCTCATACGATTTGATGATTGTACCAAGGGAAGTTAAAGAGGATATCGATTCTACTTTGCTAATCGATTTGCTAAAAATTTCATTAGAAGCGTATTCTGAAAAAATAAGAACCGCTAAAAAATATTCAAAGTATAAAGAAAGTGTATTTGCCAAAAAGATTGATGCAGAAACCTTTGCTACATTACAAGAAATGCTTTATAAGTTTAAAGGGTTTTTTGTAAGAACAAGAAGCACCAGAAAGTATCCTATAAATACTGCCTCAAATGTTATGGGTTATTTAGGAGAGGTAAATAATCAAAATATAAAAGAGGATAAGTATTATACAAGTGGCGATTTGATTGGAATAAGCGGAGTGGAAGTGGCCTGCGAACAATTATTAAGAGGGGGAAAAGGAATGGAATTAGTTTTAGTGGATGTTCACAACAGTAAAAAAGGGAAATTTAATGAGGGACGATACGATACAAATGCCGTTTCAGGAGCAAATATAACAACTACTATTGATGCTGATTTACAAAAATATGGAGAGCGGTTAATGCAAAATAAGATTGGGAGTATTGTTGCTATTGAGCCATCAACTGGTGAGATTCTAACATTGGTGTCCTCTCCTACTTTTAATCCTAACGCTTTAACAGGACGAAATCGATCAGATAATTTCAAACAACTATTAGAGGATGAAAATAAACCTTTATTTAACAGAGCCCTTTTGGGGCAATATGCACCAGGATCCACTTTTAAACTGATTAACGGGTTAATCGCTTTACAAGAAAAAACACTCAAAATTTATTCTAATTATAGCTGTATTGGCAGTTTTCAGTACGGAAACGATAAGATGGTGGCTTGCCATGAACATAGCTCACCGCTTAGCTTGAAAAAAGCAATTGCAATATCTTGTAATGCATATTTCTGTAATGTGTTTCAAAGCTTTTTTGATAAATATCAAAACACAGAAATGGCTTATAATACTTGGTATAATCATATAGCAAGTTTTGGGGTTGGACAATGGATGAATAATGACTTTACTTCAGGGAAAAAAGGACTTCTTCCTAAAACAGATTTTTACGATAATATTTATGGAAAGACTCATTGGAACTCAAGTACCGTTTTATCGCTTTCCATTGGACAGGGCGAACTTCTACTCACTCCAATTCAGATGGCAAACATTACAGCAATTATTGCAAACAGAGGGTATTATTTCACCCCTCATATTGTAAAACAAATTGGAGAGGAAAATATAAGGGATGAGCAATTCACAAAGAAAAAATACACTACAATTGACCCTATTCATTTTGGAAGTATTATTAATGGGATGCAAATGGTTTTGGAAGATGGTACTGCTAAAAATTGTAGCGTAGAAGATTTGGATATTTGCGGAAAAACTGGTACCGCACAAAACACCTCTGGAAATGGAGAGGATCATTCTATTTTTATTGCTTTTGCTCCAAAAGAGAATCCTCAAATTGCAATTGCAGTATATGTTGAAAATGGGGGGTGGGGCTCAACTTGGGCTGCTCCAATAGCAACATTTATGATTGAAAAATATTTAAGAAATGAAATAAGTAATTTGTATTTAGAAGAGTTTATACTAAAAGGAAACTTAATCTCAACTCCATGAGAAGAGCAAAAAAAATATTTGGAAATGTAGATTGGGTGACGATTTACTTATTTGTTGCACTCGTCTTTTTTGGCTGGATAAATATTTATGCTTCACAATATAATGATGACCAATCTTTGATTTTTGATTTTTCGCAAAGGCACGGAAAGCAATTAATTTTTATTGGGGCGTCTTTTTTTGTTGCCTTTATTGTTCTGATTATTGACTGGAAATTTTTTGATGCATTTTCCTATTTTTTATATGGTGTCATTATTTTGCTATTAGTCGGATTATTTATTTGGGGAACTGCAACTGCAGGAGCAATATCTTGGTTTAATATAGGAAACTATAAATTTCAACCCTCTGAATTTGCAAAATTTGCTACTATTTTAGCGCTTGCAAAATACTTAAATACGCACGGTATTAAGCTGCAATCTTTTCAGACTAAGCTCAAAAGCTTTCTTATAATAAGCTTGCCTTTGCTATTGATTACTTTACAAAATGATTTAGGAACTGCACTGGTTTTTCTTTCGTTAATACTTGTACTTTATAGAG
>DUAL01000212.1:0-1342 GCA_012960835.1 Flavobacteriales bacterium
GGATTGGTAAAGCTGAGATAGAATTGCTTTTAAAGAATGGCTTAAATAACCACTTACAAAAATACTCTGAAAAGTATGTTTTATTAAAAACTCAGAACAAAAAAAAATCTATCGAACAATCGGGACCTCAGTGTCAAAAAAGTTGTATATAACATTCTCTCTATTTCTTATTGACGTGAAGTAAGCAAATTTTTTGTTTCCATAAATCAAATAGAGTTTTCCTGGGAATTTATTTTTCAATTCTTTAAATTTCGAAACAGGTGACAACCATGTTCCCTTCGGGTTTTCATCTAACCTTTGAATTAAAGTCTCTGCATTTTTAACAGGATATTCTAAAAATCTTCCCGAATAAAAGGCTAGCACTTGCGTTGGGTTCCACGGTGTAAATCCGTAATTTAAAATTTTTTCACCAGGCCTCGTGTTTATGTTGACGAAGGGGGCGAGATCCCTTGCCTCGCGATTATTTTGGTTAAGAGAAACCTTAACCTGAATTGGAGTTACGTTTACAACCAAAACAATCGCCATAACAGTTCCTATCATCCACGGTAATGCCTTTTCTTTTTGGGAATCCTTCAACCAACCAGCCAAAGTGTGTGCTGTTATGATTCCAAAAGCCGGAAAAATCATAAATAGATAGCGTAGAGTCTGGTTTCTGCTTGTGCTCATAATTACAAACGGAATAAAGACCCAAAGAAAGAGAAATATTGACCGATAATCTTTTTCCACAAATGAACTTTTTGCAAATAAAAATACCCCTACTACCGTCACTGGGAACCAGGGCCAGTAGTTCCTCATCATATCTTTTAGGTAACCAAATATATATAATGGGTTATTAGATAAAAAGTCTTGGGGTAAAAGTTTCATATGTTGCGTTTGAAAATGCCCATAAATAAATTCATCTCCAAACATCGACCAATTAATAAGGTACCAACTGCAACCCACCAATAAAGCCAACACCACACCCGCCATGAATCCTGGGTCAAAAATTTTCTTCAAACTTCCGTGCCAGAACATATACACAACCCCTATCACGATAGGGAAAAATCCGAGGATACTTTTTGTCAACACAGCACATCCCGCCATCAATCCATAAAGTAAATAGAATTTTCTATTTTCTAAACCTTTTATTAAGCAATACATTGAAGCAGTTACAAAAAAGGCGAGCGGGATATCCAACATTGCCCTGCGGGACGAATCCAAAAACAATCCGGGAAATAGGAGCACAAAGGCAGCTAAGAAAGACGTCCAGTTATCTTTATATAGATAGTTACAAAGCGAATATGTTAAATAAACAATCAAAACACCGAAGATCGCCGAAGAAAAAACAGCCGCATATCCAGAC
>DUAL01000212.1:1464-2288 GCA_012960835.1 Flavobacteriales bacterium
AATTCCTCTCTCCAGTTGACGGCCCAAAAAAGTAAGCAACGAGGAAAAAACTAAAAAAATAACTTGGAAGGTTCTATTAGAAAGTAGTTTGGGCAATGGTTCCATTAACAGCTAAATCCTTTTAAATTAAAAATATTTTTAAACGCAAGCAGATAATCAAAATTTCTGCAATTCATAAAAGAGTGAACAATAAAAATCTACCACAATATAATTTCTTACAAATAGCTATTCAAATAATCTCTGGCCTTCTGGTCGGTCTTTGAGATAAAGAGAAACCCAAATGTTTCCAAGCGCCAGATAAGCACTTCAGGCCCTTTTAAAAGATGATACCAGTAAAATAAAACTTCTACTGCAGACCTATTATTCAACCCAGACCGACAGAAAATAAAATCTTTTAATTGGTTTCGAGAGTGTCGTATAAGTTTCCAGTTTCCTCTCTCTCTTAAAACACGAATCAATTCAATAATATTGAAAAACACTCTAATCAATTTATAATACTCCTGAGCAGTGGACACTTATCAACAGCTTAATATACACCCTAGCTGTTTTACCTGAAAACTGGTTTACATTCCATACAATAGAATATGATTAGACCGCCTTACAGACAGTCAAGATAATATATTTTTTATTTTAATAATCGAACGGATACCTAACAACCCATGAATTTAAAAATATTAGATGATTTTGCTAGAGACGAAATTCAACCGAATTCAAAACTCGTCCTAAAACATTTAGATGCGTTAGAAGAAATGGTTCGTATTGATAGTCGTAGTTTTAGCGTCAATGAATTTGAAGGGGATCGGAAAACCCCTTCCGATATGAAG
>DUAL01000212.1:2447-2775 GCA_012960835.1 Flavobacteriales bacterium
GACAAGCAGCCTTACATGGATGATAAGAATTTTAAAAAATGGGGTGGCATTGCACCCACTGAACTAACATGGAACTCTGATAGGACTAGAGCCTATGGTAGAGGAGCAGCCGATGATCTGAGCGGCGTTATTTCAATAGGAATGGCAATTGATGCTACCCTGCGCTGCATCGAATCCCATCCAGAAAATCGTTTAAAAGATAAACTCCAAGTATTACCTTGTAACATAAAAATACTTTACGAAACTGAGGAAGAGTGCGGTTCGCACTCTTTAGAGGAACAAATTTCACAGAATCAAGAGTTTTTCAATGATGTCGATTGCGTTGTCA
>DUAL01000213.1 GCA_012960835.1 Flavobacteriales bacterium
GTTCTTCAGAACTTACTCTATCTGTTGTAGATAAGTGCTTTAAAAATAACAAAAGAGCTGACGATATGGTGTCATCAACTCTTTTAAATCTTTTAGCGGTCTGGACGAGACTCGAACTCGCGACCCCATGCGTGACAGGCATGTATTCTAACCAACTGAACTACCAGACCGGGGTTTTAAAAAGTGCTGCAAAACTAAAAGAAATTTTAATTCCTTAAAACATTTTTTGCCTTTTAAGTAAATAAGATGTTAAAATTTTATCAAAGCCCTCATTTATATCTACTTCTACTAGATCAATTTTGTATTGCAAACACTTTAATTTTAACTTTTCTAAATGCTTCTTTGTAGCGGTAGAGAATTCATTTCTGACATCAACAGGATTAAGTTTCACTTCCTCATTGGTTTCTGCATCAACAAAGCGGATTGGCTTATTATCAAAATCTAAATTTAGTTCGGTTATGGGCTCACTTACATGAAACAAAATCACTTCATGTTTGTTGTATTTTAGGTGTTGGAGGGCGGAAAACAACTCCTCTAAACTTTTATCAGAATTATCCAGCATATCAGAAAACAACATCACCAACGACCGTTTATGTATATTTTCAGCTATTTGATGAAGCGCATCTATGGAAAAAGTTTTTTTCGGATTCTCAATCGTATTTGTTTCTAATGCCTTTTCCAACTCTTGATAAATTAAATTCTGATGCCTTAAAGTCGTTCTGCAAGGGGTATGCACGTCCACTTTTTCAGCAAACATACTAAGCCCAACAGCATCTCTTTGTCTTTTTAAAAGGTTCATCAGCACGGCAGTAGCATAGATAGCAAAAAGCAACTTATTTGGCTTTTCAATGCTAGGTTTTTCAAAATTCGGATAATACATTGATGAGGAAACATCAATAACCATTTGACATCTCAAATTAGTTTCTTCTTCATACTTTTTAATGAAAAGTTTATCTGTTCTTCCAAATAATTTCCAATCGATATGCCGAGTAGATTCTCCAGAATTATACAATCGGTGCTCGGCAAACTCCACAGAAAATCCATGATAGGGGCTTTGGTGCAAGCCGGTAATAAAACCCTCTACTACCTGATTTGCAAAAAAAGGTAAATTAAAATTTTTATTGGTTTCTTTTATGAATTTCATAAAATAAAAAAGGGCTAAAAGCCCTTTTGCTAATTAATAAGCTGAGCTTACATATGTGCTTCTAGTTTTTCAAGCAATTGGCTTTTAGGAACCGCCCCAACCAACTTGTCAACTACTTCCCCATTTTTAAAAATCAGTAATGCAGGAATACTTCTAATGCCATAAGTTTGTGGAGTCTCAGAGTTGTCATCTACATTTACTTTTCCTACTATTGCTTTTCCTTCCAAATCTGTTGCGAGTTCATCCACAATAGGTCCAACAGTTCTGCAAGGACCACACCAAGTAGCCCAAAAGTCAACCAATACTGGTTTGTCAGAATTTAATACAACTTCCTGAAAGTTTGTGTCTGTAATTTCTAATGCCATTTTTTCTTTTTTATTTATTGTGCAAATCTATTTAATTCTATGTGATTTTTAATCCAACTTCTGCAATTTTTTCTACTTCCTGAATAAATTGTTTGTCAATATTTAATTTTCTATTTCTGGAAAGCAATTCAAGTGCATATTTTTTCTGATTATTATTAATCTGAATAATCAAAGAGTGTTTTCCGCTATTTTTGTTGGTTGCATCTGTAATTTTCTTGATAAGCTGATCATTAATGTCATTTAAATCTAATTCCATCACAATGTTTCTCACTTCTTTATCAACAAGTTCAGAAAGCAGTTGAATATCATGTATCCTAAACTCTAATTCATCCTCATTATAGGGTCGTTTTTGCACTTTTCCTTTTACAAAAAGCAACCACCCATCCGTAAAATATGACTTGTATTTTATGTAATCATCTCTAAAAATAAAGAAACGATTATTGTCACGGTAATCCTCCAAATAAAGCACTCCATAAGGCTTCCCTTTTTTTGTTGTTTTATGCTCTGACATGGTTACAACAGCCGCAAAAGCAATTTCTTTCCCGAGCAAAACATCTAGATTTCGTAAAGCAGAAATCTCAGAACTACAAAAATTATCAATCTCAAATTTATAATCATCCAAAGGATGCCCAGAAATATAAATCCCTACTACTTCCTTTTCTTTTGAAAGCATTTCCATGGTTGTCCAAGGATTAGAATTTGGGGCGATTGGAGCTTGCAAACTGGCCTCTGCCGTGTCACCAAACATATCTACTTGATTGGAACTTTTTGTATCTTGCACCTTGTTGCCAAACTTTATCATTTGTTCAATATAGCTTAGTTCGTTTGTTTTTTCAAAATATTGCGAACGGAAAAGTCCAAACAAATCAAAACCGCCAGAAAGAGCTATACTTTCTAATGTTCTTTTATTGGCAGAGCGTAAATCAATTCTTTTTACAAAATTGTCAAAACAGCTGTAATTACCATTTTCTTTCCTCTCATCAACAATGGTTTCAACAGCTAATCTTCCAACCCCTTTTACAGCCCCCAAACCAAATCGGATTTCTCCCTTTTTATTTACTGCAAACTTAAAAAAGCTTTCATTCACATCTGGACCCAACACCTTTACCCCCATCCTTTTACATTCCTCCATAAGTGGCGTTATTCCTTTAATATCCTTCATGTGATTGGTAAGGATTGCCGCCATGAGTTCTGCTGGATAATTGGCTTTTAAGTAAGCAGTTTGATAAGCAATTAAAGCATAACAAGTGGAGTGCGATTTATTAAAAGCATAAGAAGCAAATGCCTCCCAATCAGTCCATATTTTTTCTACTTTTGTGATATCAAAACCATTCGCTTCACAACCATCAAAAAACTTTGGCTTCAGCTTATCTAGAATAGATTTAATCTTTTTACCCATTCCCTTTCTAAGCATATCGGCATCCCCTTTACTAAAGTTAGCGAGCTTTTGAGAAAGGAGCATTACTTGCTCTTGATAAACCGTAATACCGTAAGTAGCAGATAGTATTTCCTTCATTTCTGGTAAATCATACTCAATCTCCTCTTTTCCGTGTTTTCGTTTGATGTAGTTAGGAATATACTCCATAGGACCAGGTCGGAACAATGCATTCATAGCAATCAAATCATCAAATTTATCCGGCTTTAAATGCCTAAGATGTGCTCGCATACCATCAGAAGAAAACTGGAAAATACCTTTTGTTTCTGCCCTTTGAAAAACTTCCAAAGTTTTTTTGTCATCAAGGGGAATGGTATCAATATCTAAATCAATATTATGTAATGCTTTAAGTATTTTGATACAATCTTTAATAATAGTTAAATTCTTTAATCCTAAAAAATCCATTTTCAGAAGGCCTGCTTTCTCTACTACTCCATTGTCAAATTGAGTAACCAAAAGCTGGGAATCTTTTGCATTAGCAATAGGAATTAAATCAATCAGTGGCTTTGGAGTAATTATTACTCCACACGCATGCGTTCCTACATTTCTGACCGAACCCTCCAATTTTCGAGCTTGATTGATGGTTTCTGCTATCAAATCATCTCCTTCTGATAATTCTTTCAGCTGTTTAAAATTTGCAATCTGATCGCCCTGCAAACTCTTTTTCAATTCCTCAATTGGTGTGTTAAAAAGCTTTTTTAGTTTGGTTAAATCGGGAACCAATTTAGCCACTCTGTCCGCCTCATGTAAAGGTAAATTAAGTACCCTTGCAGTATCGCGAATAGCGGATCTTGCAGCCATTGTGCCATAGGTTATAATTTGTGCGACTTGCTCTTTCCCATATTTATTGACTACCCAATCGATTACCCTTCCCCTACCTTCATCATCAAAATCAATATCAATATCAGGAAGAGAAACACGCTCAGGATTTAGGAAACGCTCAAAAAGTAAATCATATTTAAGCGGATCAACATTGGTAATTCCTGTGCAATAAGCCACAATAGAGCCAGCTGCTGAACCCCTTCCAGGACCAACCGACACATTCATTTTTCTAGCTTGTGCTACAAAATCCTGAACAATAAGGAAGTAGCCAGGATAGCCCGACTTTGCAATCGTTTTAAGCTCCAATTCTATTCTATCGTCAATCTCCTTTGTTATTTCTTTATACCTCAGTTTTGCCCCTTTATAAGTTAAGTGTTTTAAATATACATTTTCCCCATTCTCTTTTTCTTCCGTTTTAAGATTTTCAGTAAATAATTCTGGAATATCAAAAGCAGGTAAAAGCACCTCTCTTTTAAGCGAATAAGGTTCTATTTTAGCAATAAGCCCTTCTATATTATCAATTGCTTCTGGCAACTCAGAAAAAAGCGATTGCATCTCAAATGAGGTTTTGAAGTAAAACTCCTCATTCGGAAACCCAAAACGGAAACCTCTTCCCTTACCAATTGTGGTAGATTGCTGCTCACCATCTTTCACACAAAGCAAAATATCATGTGCGTTTGCATCTTCCTTTTCCAGATAATACACATTATTGGAAGCAATTATTTTTACGCCATATTTTTCAGCAAGCTGAATGAGAACTTTGTTTACATGATTTTCTTCTTCTAAATTATGCCTATTTATTTCCACATAAAAATCATCCCCAAACATTTTATGCCACCATATAAATTCTTCTTCTGCTTGCTTTTCGCCAACATTCAAAATTAAGTTAGGAATAGCCCCATACAAACTTCCTGTAAGGGCAATTAAATCCTCTTTATACTCAGCAATCAAATCTTTATCTACTCTTGGTACATAATAAAAGCCATCAACATAAGCCAAGGAAGATAACTTGGAAAGATTGTGATAACCATTCTTGTTTTTCGCTAAAAAAGGAATTTGAGCACCATTATCTTGCAGGGACTTGCCCTGATGATTTTTGCAGACATTTAATTCACAACCCAAAATTGGTTTTAGTTTCATTTGTTCTCCCTCCTTCAAATTTTTATTGATTGGATGGCTTAAAACTGCATCCACAAATTTGAAGGCGCCAAACATATTGCTGTGGTCAGTTAGGGTAACGGCTGGCATATTTTCATCCACTGCTTTTTGCACTAAGAGTTTGATATTTGGAGTAGCTTGCAAAACAGAATATTGAGAATGCAAATGCAAATGTGCAAAAACTGAAACAGAAAAAGGTTTGCTTTGTTCAATCTCAGTTTTTTCTTCTATTTTCTCCTCTTTTTTATGCTGCTCCTTTTCTTCATTTATTGCCTTGTATGGCTCAATATTTAATCCAATCAACTCAATAGGATTTGGATTTTTATCTTTATACTTTTGGAATTGCTCAGTACTCATTCCCACTTTTGAATAGGAGATTACATCCAAGCGTAAAAGTTCTAAAAAGCATCTTGCAGTTGCCTCCACATCAGCTGATGCATTATGCGCCTCCGCAAAAGCTTCTCCAAAAAGTTTTTGGTGTAATTCAATAAGTTTTGGCCATTTGAATTTTGCGCCTCTACCACTAGGAATCTGGCAATAATCAGTAGCGTCATCTTTGGTGTCAATTGCTGGCATGGATTGTAAAAGGTTGGACATGTTTTTTCGTAAAAATTCACAACCAACTATGTTATTGTCAAAGCTAACATTGTGCCCAACTACAAATTTTACCTTTTCCAAATCTTGCATAAATATCTCCAAAACCTCAACAAGTGGCATGCCTTCTTTTTCAGCTCTATCGGTAGAAATTCCATGAATTTTTGCAGCATTATATGGGATATCAAAGCCTTCTGGCTTTACAATATAATTTTGTACATCAATTAATTTTCCTTCAATATCATGCACTTGCCATGCCAATTGCACTAATCTTGGCCAATTGTCAAAATCGGTTAAAGGGGCTTTCCAATTTTGAGGAAGACCTGTGGTTTCCGTGTCGAATATCAGATACATAAATAAATTTTAAAAGCTCAAATTTGAGAAGTGTAAATGTAGAAAAACAAAAAAAGTCAACCATTTAGTTTTTGACTGACTTTTGAAAAAGTTAATAACTTTTGGAATTAGACTAAAAGAAATTAGATATGAGATAATAGATTAATCATTTTATTCACAATGACAATATCCCTCTCCCAATTCTTAGGGTATCCCCTTTTTAAGGGAGAAGTTACAACTAAAAAAGCCGAGCATTGCTCGGCTTTAATTTTTATCTGTAGTCTAAATTCTTATTATAAGAATTTCATTTCCTTCATCCAATCATCATTAAAGAGCTTGCCAACATAACGTGTACCATGGTCGTGAAAAATAACAACCACCACATCCTGTTTTGTAAAATTATCTTTTAATTGATTAATCCCAGCCACTGCACTTCCTGCTGAATAGCCTACTAGAATTCCTTCCTCACGAGCTAATCTTCTTGCCATAATTGCACCATCTTTATCATTCACTTTTTCAAAATGATCAATTAAAGAAAAATTGACATTTTCTGGCAATATATCTTCTCCAATTCCTTCTGTAATGTAGGGATAAATTTCATTTTTATCAAACTCGCCTGTTTCATGGTATTTTTTAAAAACTGAACCATAAGTATCAATCCCCCAAACTTTAATATTTGGATTTTGTTCTTTTAAGTATTTTGCCGTTCCTGAAACTGTTCCACCAGTACCAACCCCAACAACCAAATGGGTGATTTTACCATCCGTTTGTTTCCAAATTTCAGGACCAGTGCTTTCATAATGTGCAAGCGTATTTGACAAATTATCATACTGATTTACATACCAAGAATTTAGCGTTTCCTTGGTTAATCTTTTGGCCACTGAATAATAAGAAAGCTTACTTTCAGGTGGAACATCTGTTGGGCAAACCACCACCTCAGCACCCATAGCACGCAAAACATCCATCTTTTCTTTGGATTGCTTGTCAGCCATTACAAAAATACATTTATACCCCTTTTGGATGGCAACCAGTGCCAACCCCATGCCTGTATTCCCAGAAGTTCCTTCAATAATTGTTCCTCCCTTTTTTAATCTCCCATCTTTTTCTGCATCTTCAATCATTTTTAAAGCCATCCTATCTTTTATGGAATGCCCAGGATTAAAGGTTTCCACTTTTGCCAAAACCAAGGCGTCCGTTACCACTACTTTATTGAGCTTAATTAGTGGCGTGTTACCTATTGTTTCTATGATGTTATTGTAATAGTTCATTAAAATTTATCTTAAATTTTTGGTGGTGCAAAACTACCAAAATTTACTCAAACCTTATTGCTTTAATTGGAGTGATTTTAGTAATAAGAAAGGTCGGTAAAATTAGCATCAAAAGGCAAATAAACATGGCTCCAAAATTTAGTAGTATCACATCTGTAAAAGTAAAATATATAGGCACAGAACTCATGTAATATGTTGCCGGATCTAAACTAATAATATGAAAATATTTTTGGGATAAAGCCATCCCAAGCCCTAATAGATTTCCCCAAAATAATCCTTTTGCAATAAGGTAAGTAGCATTGTATAAAAACACCTTTCTGACCGACCAATTGCTTTGACCAATTGCTTTGAGTATCCCTATGAGTTTGGTGCGTTCTAAAATAAGAATTAAAAGTGCTGTAATGATATTGATTCCTGCAACAATTAGCATTAAAATAATAATAACATTTACATTGATATCCTGCAATTTGAGCCAATCAAAAATTTGAGGATTTATCTCTTTTATACTTTGTGCGTTTAAATCGTAATAGATTTTTTCATCCACCATCTGGGTTTGAGCATCCAAATTATCAAAATTACTGATCGTAATTTCAAAACCACCAACAGAATCACTTCCCCAATTATTCAAATTTTGAATGTGCCTTATATCACCAAAAACATAGAGATCATCAAACTCCTGCAAATTGGTAGCATAAATTCCAGAAACAACAAACTTTCTAACTCTTGGAGGATCCTGCACAAAATACATAATGAGTTTTTCTTCTAATTGTAAAGCCAATAAATCCGCAATCTTTTTAGAAATCAATACTCTGCTTGAAGTTAGGGTATCATTGTAAATAGGCACTTTTCCTTCTACTAAATTACTTTCAAAAAAAGAAGAATTAAAATCACTACCTACCCCTTTTAAGACCACACCATGAATTTCATCTTTGGTTTTAATAATGCCAGCTTTTGTGGCAAAAACCTGAATATGCTGTATCCCATCTTCCTGTTCAATTGTAGGAAAAAAATCCTGATTTTTGCTTATCGCCCCAGTTTCATAAGAATTATTATTAGAAAAATTGGTGATTTGAATATGCGATCCAAAACCTATAACTTTGTCGGCAATGTCCTTTTTGAAACCTTTAACAACCCCAATGGAAATGAGCATCACTGCCACCGAAAGTGCAATAGCCAAAATTGCTATGCGAATTATGGGGCGAGAAAGGCGATTATTTCCTTCCTTTGCGCTTATCAATCGCTTTGCTATAAAATATTCTACATTCATAAATACGGATGGCTAAAATAACGCAAATATTCCTTTTAATTTCCTGCTGCTTACTTTTTAGTTGCCAAAAAGAAAAAATCCTAAAATTAGGAGCTGAACAAACAGAAAGCTACTTACCGCTTTTGAAAGATAAAAAAGTAGGCGTTATAGGCAATCAAACTTCTAGGATTGGTACTACACACTTGGTAGACAGCTTACTTAGCTTAGGAGTAGATATAGTAAAAGTATTTTCCCCAGAACATGGCTTTAGAGGAAAGGCAGATGCAGGAGCAAAAATTGAAGATGGAATAGATGTAAAAACAGGACTTCCTATTATCTCTCTTTATGGTAGCAATAAAAAACCTTATGCAGAACAATTAGAAGGAATAGATATTTTACTATTTGACATACAAGATGTGGGAGTACGATTTTACACTTATATTTCTACACTACACTATGTAATGGAAGCGGCAGCAGAAAACAACATAAAAGTAATAGTACTAGACAGGCCCAACCCAAACGGACATTATGTTGATGGCCCCATTCTGGATACTGCTTTCCAATCTTTTGTGGGGATGCATCCTATACCCATTGTGCATGGAATGACTGTTGGTGAATATGCTAAAATGATAAATGGTGAGGGTTGGATTTCCATCAACTGTAATTTAACTGTTATTGAAATGGAAAATTACACCCATGAAATGACTTATGACTTACCGATAAAACCTTCTCCTAATTTACCCAATGCTAGAGCAATTAATTTGTACCCTAGCCTTTGTTTGTTTGAAGGAACAAGCATAAGTATTGGTAGGGGAACTGATTCTCCTTTTCAGCATTTTGGAGCGCCTTATTTGGAAAGCAACTATTCCTTTACCCCTGAAAGTAGAGATGGAAGTAAGTTTCCTAAACATGAAAATATAGAATGCTTTGGAACAGATTTACGCTTTCAGGAAAACTATTTGACTGCCATAAACTTAAATTGGGTAGTTGAATCTTACAAGCAATGTCCTGAAAAAGAGAATTTCTTCAATACCTTTTTTGATAAACTAGCAGGAACAAATCAACTAAGATTACAAATTATAGCAGGGAAAACAGCCAAAGAAATTAAAGTGACTTGGGAAGAGGGACTAGATAAGTTCAGGGGAATAAGAAAGAAGTATTTGATTTACTAAACCTGCTTTCCTTTAATTAAATATTTTCCAATAATCAATAAGCCAAATCCAATAATAAAAATAATCATAGGTATATAATATTCGGGATCTACAGCATAGAACTCTTGAAATATTCCATTAATTATACTTAGTGATAAAATTAGATAAGCGAGATAATTAACTGTTTTTTTCATAGGTTATTTATCTATGTTTTTAGTTAACGCAATAACAATTAGGTTAGTGCAAATTGACAAACAAAGTCATAACATCTCCGATAACTTACTACAAGTTCGCCAATTTCTTAAAATTCCTTTTTCAGTTTTTCTACAATTTCAAAAACTGCAGGACAAACCTCAATATTCTTTTCTGTAAGTTTTAGCAGTTGATGTTGCTTTATTCTATCGGTATGCGGAAATTCACGGCAAGCCTTTGGACGCACTTGATAAATACTACAGTAATTATCTGCTCCCAAAAAAGTACAAGGCACAGATTGCAATACATAATCCCTATCCTCATCAATACGCAAATACTTTTCAGTAAATTCGGAGGGTTTTATCCGGAGGTGTTTTGAAATTCTGCTAATATCCTTATCCGTAAATAAAGGACCAGTAGTGGTGCAACAATTCGCACATTTCAGGCAATCAGTACAAGCAAAAACCTCCTCATGTAAAGGATGAATTAACTTATCCAATACCTTTGGTTTTACTTTTTTTAAGCGCTTGAAAAACTGCTGATTTTCCTTGCGTTTTAATATTACTTGCTCTTTATGTTTTATTAAAAAATAATCCGGCAATAGGTTAGATGTTAAGTTTATAAATTATTACAAATACCAAACAGTTAACTTTTATACAATTGTCTTAGTGTCGAACTGTTCCAAGTAATCCGCTACTCTTCTTACAAATTGCCCTCCCAGCGCTCCATCTACAACTCTGTGGTCGTAAGAAAGTGAGAGGAACATCATATGACGAATTGCAATAACATCTCCATGTTCTATTTCCAAAACAACAGGTTTTTTCTTTATAACTCCACAAGCCAAAATAGCTACTTGTGGTTGATTGATAATTGGCGTTCCCATCAGATTGCCAAAAGTACCAACATTAGTCATAGTGATTGTTCCACCCTGAATATCATCAGGTTTTAATTTTCCACCTCTTGCTCTTGTAGCCAAATCATTTACTGCCTTAGTAATGCCAACTAAGTTTTTGTTCTGACACTCTTTTATAACCGGAACAATTAAATTTCCATCAGCAAGTGCTGCTGCCATTCCGATATTGATATTTTTGTGAATATGGATATTTGTTCCTTCCACCGAAACATTTATCATTGGGAAATCCTTAACAGCTTTTGCCATTGCCTCAATAATAATAGGAGTAAAGGTGATGTTTTGTCCTTCTCTTTGTTTGAAGTCTGCTTTTACTTTATTTCTCCAATTTACAATATTAGTCATATCCGCTTCTACAAAAGAAGTAATGTGTGCAGAGGTCTGCTTGGACATAGTCATGTGTGCAGAAATCAGTTTACGCATTCTGTCCATTTCAATAATCTCTGTATCACCCGTATTAGCTGGCGGAGTAGAAGTATGTTGTGGAACAGGAGTTACTGGTGGAATAGGTTTTTCTACTTTTGCAACAGCAACAGTCCCTCTTGTTTTGATATAGGATGCCATATCTGATTTTGTTACTCTACCTTCTTTTCCTGTTCCCTTAATAGCATCTAATTCGTCCATTGCAATTCCTTCAGATTTTGCTATACTCTTTACTAGTGGTGAATAGAATCTGTCCCCAGCATTTGTAATTGGAGCAGTTTTAGTTTCTTCAACTACTTTTGTAACTTCTTTTTCTATTACTTTTTCCTCTACTTTTGTCGGTGTTTCTGATGGAGTATCATCACCGCCATCCGTTTCTAAAATAGCAAATGCTTGTCCAACTTGCACAACATCATCTGCCTGAAAAAGTTGCTCTACTAATTTTCCTTCATGGGTTGATGGAACCTCAGAATCTACTTTATCGGTAGCAATTTCAATAATGGTTTCATCTAATTCTACCATTTCTCCTACTTGCTTAGCCCATGAAATTACCGTAGCTTCAGATACGCTTTCTCCCATTTTGGGCATAATTAATTCTACTCTTGCCATTTTATCATTTTCAATTTAATAGTTTGCAAAAATACTAAAAAAAGTATTGTAAAGATTGTGTATTACCCAAGTTGATTTAAGCACTTAAAAATAATATATAAATCATTTCTAGCACTATAATCTTTAGCGTAACGCATATTTATATTTCGAATCTCTTTACTATCAATATCTTCTATTTTAAGATAGGAGGTAGGAGAAAGTATGCCTTTTCGGATATTTGGAAAATGCGATTCGTATTTTTCATTAAAGCCCACAAAAGTTTTTTTGGCTTTCAATATGCTTATCATATTTTTTACAAACTGAGTAGGGGAACTGCAAAACCACATAAGAATTGGCGCGAAAATTAAAAATAAAAAAGAAAACAGAAAATCAAACACTCTTTTATTTCGCTTGTTGGCTGTTTTAGCAAGTTCCCAATTTGAGTCTGGTGAATAATAATCTCCCAATGTTTCTCTGGAATTACTACCGATAAGGAAGTGGCTATTTTCTGGTAGAATCTTGAAATTTAAAGAAGTTCCAGAAAGGAAAATAAGCCATTTAATGATATCTTTAAAGCTAATGTCCAAACTTGCAAAAACCACTTCATCTATTTTATGTTTTTTGATGACTTTTTTTAGTTCAGAAAAAGAGCCTAATGCGCCATTCTCTCCTTTTTGGTTCAAATAGCCAATAAGTTGGGTATTATGATTGGAATTAGATATAATTTTTTCTGCTCTTTCAAATTCAGCTTTTTCAGATAAAAGTAAAAGATTCATCACTCTTTTTTCTGCAATATCTAAATCCTGATGACTAAGGATTCTGTAGAGAAATCTTAAAAAAACGAACAAAGTAAAAACTAAAATTCCACCAACAATTATTATTGCTCTTGAAAAACGAATGGTATTAAAAAAGTTAGAGAAAGTCGCTATTACTAAAAGTCCAAAAATTACTCCTCTTGCCACACGATTTATTCTAAATGGTTTATCGTATGCTCCACTAAAAAATAAGGAAATAATCCAAATAAAAATATAAGAAGGAATTATCAAATTTGTAAAAGTTTCTGAGAAAGGATAAGGGGCATAATTTTCCCCCCAATAATTTGTTAAAAGTAGCAGGCCAAAATACATGGTAGAGAAATCGATAATTGGAAGTGAAAATATTTTGACAAAATCTCTTACCAATACAATAAGTGATTTTACAAGAGTGGCCATTTTTATCAGGGGTAAAAAAAGAGGGTGTTTGCTGAAATGTTTTTTTACAAACGCAATCATGGATTTATTAAAGCCACTGGTAAAGCTAAGCGTGTGTCTTTTGTTGCTTTCCCCCTTGTAATGTATGATTTTAATGTCGCCTAAATAATAATTTTTATAGCCCTTTTCTGCAATTCGCATACAAAGGTCAGTATCTTCCCAATACATAAAAAACTGTTCGTCAAAAAGGCCAACTTTATCTAGC
Source organism: Flavobacteriales bacterium (assembly GCA_012960835.1). Taxonomy (GTDB): domain Bacteria; phylum Bacteroidota; class Bacteroidia; order Flavobacteriales; family BACL11; genus DUAL01. The sequence continues at coordinate 13,085 of DUAL01000213.1, forward strand.
ACAGATTTTCTAATAAGCATAAAAGCCCCAACTAATACCTCTACTTCATGCCTGTCGTCTTTATCTAGATTTCCTAAATAATAGTGATTGAAAGTTTTTGATTTTGGAAAAAACTTATGCAATCCTAAAAACTTAAACAGGGAAGTTTTAAAATCAGGGATTCCTCTTTTACTTTCATCCAAAAACTCCCCTTTTCCATCAATCATTTGCACTCCAACTGCCCCTACATCTTTTTGTTCTTGCATAAATTTAAGTGCTTTTTCAAAAGCATCTTCTTCAACTAGAGTGTCTGGATTTAAAAGCAGAATAAATTCTCCTTTTGCCTTCAGAATTGCCTGATTATTGGCTTTGGAAAATCCTACATTTTTAAGGTTGCTTATAAGTTGAATATCTGGAAATTTTACCTTTACCATTTCTACCGATTCATCTACAGAATGATTGTCGATAACTATAATTTCAGCATCCAAATTTCGGATGGCTTTTAAACAAGAACGCAAGCATTGTTCCAAAAAAAACTTAACATTGTAACTAACAATTATTACGGATAATTTTGTCATTCTGGAAATCTAATTCACTAAGGAATTTTCGTATGGTAAACGGCTTGAAATAGCTGAGGCTAAGGTAAGTTCATCCGTGTATTCTAGTTCATCACCAATAGCAATTCCTCTGGCAATTATAGAAACAGAAATATCGAATTCTTTCAATCGTTTGAAAAGGTAGTAATTGGTAGTATCGCCTTCCATGGTAGTGCTTAACGCAAAAATCACTTCCTTTATTGAGTTATCTTTTACTTTTTCTACTAATTCTTCTATTCTAAGTTCAGATGGACCAATACCATCCATTGGGGAAATAAGTCCACCAAGCACATGGTAAACACCCTTGAATTGCATGGTATTTTCAATGGCCATCATTACCCTGATATCTTCTACCACACAAATAATATTTTTATCGCGTTTTGGGTTTGCACATACCTCACAAAGTTCTAAATCGGAAATACTATAACAAGCTTTGCAATAACTGATATTATTGATGAGTCGGATGAAAGATTCTCCAAATTGCTGAACCTGTATTTTTTCTTGTTTTAGCATGTGTAATACTAGGCGTAAAGCCGATTTTTTACCAATTCCCGGTAAGCGAGAAAGGTGGTTTACGGCTGTTTCAACAAGTTTAGATGGAAAGTTCATTTTGCAAATATAGTTGTATTCTTAATAATTCTGATAGATTTGTCAAAACAAAACATTATATGTCATCAACGCTCATATTAATAGTAATTGCTGCTTATTTTTTAGTATTAATTATCATCTCTTACCTCACAGGAAAGTCGGATAGTAATGCCAGTTTTTTCCTTGGGGATAAAAAATCACCCTGGTATATTGTAGCTTTTGGGATGTTGGGCGCAACCCTTTCCGGCATTACATTTATTTCGGTTCCTGGGAAAGTAGATGCTTCCGCTTTTTCGTACATGCAAATGACCTTTGGTTTCTTTGTTGGCTATATGATTATTGCCTTAGTACTGATTCCACTTTATTATCGGCTTAACCTTACTTCCATTTATGGTTATCTGAAAACACGATTTGGAAATAGCAGCTATAAAACAGGAGCGAGTTTCTTTCTATTGAGCAGAGTAATTGGGGCTTCCTTACGGCTTTATATAATGGCGAATGTGTTGCAGATGGCCATATTTGATGATTTTGGAGTGCCCTATATTGTTACGGTACTTATTACAGTTCTGCTGATATGGGTATATACTTTTAGGAGTGGAATAAGAACTATTATTTGGACCGACACCTTGCAAACCCTATTTATGCTGATAGCAGTTGGAATGAGTATTTACCTTATTTCAGATGAATTAAATTTGAGTTTTTCTTCCCTTGTGGCCACTATTAACGATAGTGATTATTCCCAAATCTTTTTTTGGGAAGGGAAACTGCATTTTGGAAAGCAGTTTTTGGCAGGAATATTTATTGCGATTGTAATGACAGGGCTTGACCAAGATATGATGCAAAAGAATCTGAGTTGCCGAAATGTTAAAGATGCACAGAAAAATATCTATTGGTTTTCGGGGGCATTGGTTGTGGTAAATTTGATATTTTTAAGTTTGGGTGCATTGCTTTATATCTATGCTAATAAGCAAGGTATTGTATTTAATCATCCTGATGAACTGTTCCCTAAAGTAGCATTGAGTGGCGAATTGGGAATTACCTTAGGGGTATTCTTTATTTTAGGATTGATTGCGGCTGCTTACTCCTCAGCCGATTCTGCTCTTACTTCTTTAACAACTTCCTTTTGTGTGGATATTTTAGATTTTGAAGAAGAGGGCAATCAGCAAAAACAAATCAGAACCCGAAAAGGAGTGCATTTACTTTTTTCTTTGGTATTGGTTGGTGTAATTTTGATTATAAAATCATTGAATGATGATAGCGTAATTGATGCTTTATTTCAGTTAGCGGGTTACACTTATGGGCCACTACTTGGAATGTATGCTTTTGGACTGTTTACCAAATGGAATGTACAAGATAAATGGGTGCCACTATTGGCTATTGTTTCTCCATTTACAACATACTATATCAACATCCATTCTGAGGCTTGGTTTAATTATGTGTTTAGTTTTGAACTATTGATACTCAATGGGGCACTTACTTTTGTAGGTTTATTATTGCTTAGAGTTTCTAAATAAATAGAAACAACCTGCAACACCTATTAATACCAAAGAAGAAGAAATAATTTCCGCTTGGGTAATGCCGCCCAAAATATTATATTCCGTATTTACCCTAATCTTTTCAATAAAAAAGCGTTCCACACCATTCAAAGTCAGATACACAAAAAATAAAGCCCCAGCCACTTTGATACGCTTTCGGATAGTCCATAAAAAAGCAAATATTAATGTTGCCATAATTATTTCATAAAATGGCGTAGGATAGACGCCCTGAGCCAATTCCATGCAATACCTTCCCATGCAGTCCTTAATTGGGATTCCAGCATTTATTACATTGTGGGGGTAAGTGAAACTCCATATCCAATCGGGCAAAAAAGCCATCCAATCCGGTTTTGTAGCTAGGTTAATGATACCCCAATCGCCATCCCCTGAAAGCTGACAGCCAATACGCCCAATACCATAGGCAATCATTAGTCCTGGAGCAGCAGCATCAATAAGGTGTAGTGTTTTTATTTTGTATTTGTTTCCATACCAAATTACCGAAAAAGCACCAGCAATCAATCCGCCATAAAAGGTAAGTCCGCTAAAAGCCATGAGTTGCCCCATTGGGTCCGCCATAAATTCTCCGATATTTTCCAAATTATGAAAAAGCTTAGCGCCAATTATTCCTGAAATTGCCG
>DUAL01000214.1:0-1247 GCA_012960835.1 Flavobacteriales bacterium
TTAAGTTGTAGTACAAATGCAAACAAAAAATAAATATCACAGGAATAATTTCTTAACATATAAAATGGCAGGCCCGAAACGTGTAGAAATCATCGCTCGAGGTGTTGTTCCAAAGAAGGATTATAAGGAGGTGAGCTTTTCTTATAAATTGATTATGGATAATGGAGATTCAATCATTATCAGTCACAGTGCAGCAAAGACAAAAAATATTACTTCCTCCCAGCATCCCGGCCATGGGTTCACTCTCCCTGGAAAATATTTTATAAATATCCCAAAGGGAAATCATTGGTTCAAAATTGAACCGATTCCAAAAGTAGATTTACCAGTAGTCATTCGAGTACGAGTAAAAGGATTCGAAAAGGGTGACGAGCACCGGCAGTTTGTACAAGCCGTAACTGGAATAAAACCAAAAAATCTTATCATTGGAGAAAAATCTGTACGGTACTATGAATTAAAACATGGTGAACGACTTCAATTTGAACCCAAAAGACTTAATAAACTTACATTTCTATCAAGGCTTGCCTTTGTAAATGAAATGTCGAATTATGAGAATTATCAAATTCGAGTATGGAAGGATGATACAATTTATGGTACCTACTTTTTCTCCACGGAAAAATCCGAGGACAGCATCATTAAAGAGGATAAAAAAGTAATCCCGGGGAAATGGCGATCCTGTGAAGTAAATCTTTCAAAGAATAAACATACATATTCAGTTGAATTGCTGGATAAAGGCAAAAAAGTGTTTGTTCGATGCCTGGGTAGTCAATGAAGATTATAATACTTTCAATATTTTTCTTGTTTGCTGTCTCCCTCAATGGCCAATCCCTGGCTAACCGATTTCGTGTCCCCGTTTATTTGACACCATCAATCACGCTGGGTTATGACAGCAATTTTCTTAGATTTTCAGAAATTGATAAAGCAGACGCTTCCTCGAAATCATCTATGTTAGGGGATTCGAAAACGTTCGATAGTCAAGTCATTCGATCCGAATTGAAATTTCGATACAGCCCGGTATTTTCTACCAAACACAAGACAAATCTAATAATTAATGCAGCATCAGTAGTTTTTAAACAATCTAAAAATAAATCTTATTCGTCTTATGGTGTTCGGTTTGAGCAGCATCTTGGTCCTTACCAATGGTTTAAGATCGGATATTCACTGCTACCTGAACTGTTATTAAGGTATTATGATGATCGCGATATTATTTCAACTCAACTAATCCCCTGTTCGTTTTCCAATGAAACAAT
>DUAL01000214.1:1257-2739 GCA_012960835.1 Flavobacteriales bacterium
AAAAAGAGAAGCATGTGGTTTAATATATGAATATAATGAAACAATATATTTATCTTATTCTTATCCAATAATTAAAAAAACCTGGCTTCGCTTAAAAGGGACAAAAACCAATCAATACTACAATGAACATTTTACAGAATTTGACACGGATATTTTCAGTGGTGAAGTACGGTTAACCACAAGTTATTTCCGTAAAAATAAATTCATTATTTTCTTTGAGAATGGAATTGGAACAAATATTAGTTATAATACCGGACTCTTAACTACCGAGTTAGATCGATCTCATAAATTTATTCAGTTTGGAGGGTTCTGGATATATTATCCCTCAAAGTTTCTGAAGTCGGCTATCCTTTATTTCACAGATAATCAAAGAACTTATCTTGGTGAAGACATTCATGATCCGCTTCACGGCGGGCGAGAGCACGAAGATATCCAGGTGCAAATCAGGCTGAAAAAGGGACTGACTCCTAATTTTGACATTGAGTTACGAAGTAAATTTCGGACAAGAAAAGTATTTTCTGAATTTGAGTGGGTTGAAGAGTTAAAGAGTTTTAATAAATACGAATTCTCAATAAAAATTAGTTATTCAAAAACTCTAGATATTTAATGGATAAAATAAAAGTAAATGTTTCATTGGTCTCTGGCTTGATTCTCTATTCCTGCATGAATCCATCCGAACCAATTGCAAGTCTTCAGTCACAACTAATTACTACTATTGATACAGGCGGGAAATGCAGAGATATCGATTTCAATGATTCCCTCATAATCGCAGCAGCTGATACAAATAGTTTTCAAGGCTATTCGTATAGTTTTTCAAATGAGGGAATATTTGATTACGTTCACGAATTTGATGATTCAGGGTCAGTTGGTTTACATGAGCCCTTTGTGGCAAATAAAATAATTATGTCAAAAAATAGAAAGTATTTTTTGTTAATGGATAAAAATGAAGGTTTATTTGCATCACAGCACTTATCTATCAATAACACTTTCACTCATATTTATTCAGGGTCAGACAACAGAGATTATATCCAAAGCGTAGCCCTAAAAGAAAATGAAAATGAAATACATATAGCTACCTTAATCAGACAGGACTCATCATGTATTGTTTATTCCAAAAAATTTCTACAAGAAAATTCTTTAATATGTTATGGTGGGACAGCAATAAATAATATATTACCGGATCAGGCGAAATTTTATGATAAGAGTGTAGATATACCGGATTATGATTTTTATTCATCAAATGCATTGAATGATGCGAAAGAGTTAGCAGATATATATTATAAGAATGGTTATAGGGAAGTAGAAGCAAAGTCGGGTGTACATTATGGGACATTCAAAGTATATGTAAATTTTATTCCAATGGCGGATATAACATTATTAGAAAAATCGTTGTTTGATGTTTTACTAGAAAATAGTAAAAAAAAACTAGGAATATACTACTGTCCCCCCAATTATTTAAGGATGTCAATGTATTTAGAATTA
>DUAL01000215.1 GCA_012960835.1 Flavobacteriales bacterium
ACCAGATCAAGTAAAAAATTATACTTGATTAATTTTAAGGAAGAATTCTTTAAGGGATAATGTAAATTTTTATTTTTTAGGAACCCAATTATTACCACAATTCAAACAAGTTACCTGAACTTTACTTGAACCAATAAAACCACCTAACAAACCAACACCACCTGTTAGTACACCGCCAATAACTGCTTTCCCTAAACTAAATCCTTTTTTATTTGCAGTTATTTGATTTGACTTACATTTAGGACATTTAATCACATTGGACTTCTTGATAAATTTAATAGGTCTTGATTCACTCTGTCCAGTCCTCCAAGAAGAAAGACAATGCTTACATGATAAAGATTGTTCAGATTTCAATTTACCACTACAGACTGGGCAGTAATTATTAACCTCACATTTAACACAAATTTTTGTATCACCAGTATACAAATCTTTCATTGGAGTCCCTACATATAAATTAATAAGATTCTCATTACATTCTGCACAAATTCCTTCAGGTATTTCTTTAACTTTTTGAATTTCAGACTTACTACTTAATTGATTACCACAACCACCACAAAAAAAATCCTTATCACCAACTTTACCACCACATTTCTTGCAAAACATAATTTATAAATTTAATTTTCACCTACTCTATTTAATTTTCGGCTACCCCTATCTTTTTAACTGTTCCAATATTACAAAAAATATTTTAAATAACTAATTGTCATGTTGAGCGATAGTCGAAAGATCTACAAATTCTAAAAATATAAGGGAGATTTCTCACATTCGTTCGAAATGACATAGTATTTTGTCTTAGCGAATTTTGTGGTTATCTAATTTTTAAAAAAGATTGCTTCTAAAACTATATTTTATCGCAATGATAGAAAAAAACACTCCACTCCCAAATTCTCTGGGTTCTCCCCTTAATAGTGGAGAGTAAAATAGATTCTGAATAAACTTTCAGAATGCCAGGAAATAAATTGTCTAGCAATATAAAAAGGGATACTTAATAACTTTTAAAGAGGAGTTTTAAAAATAAAAAACTATTTCAATTTTGAGATTACTTTTATAGAATCTAGCCAACTAATCCATTTAAGGACTTTGTTTTTTGATAAAGTTGTGAATTTATCAAAATTACCCCTTCTATCATATAAGTAAAGATCCTTGGAAGAGCTATGTAGAACAAAATCTCCTGTTGAGAAACCAATAGATTGATTATCTATGTACTTAACACACTCTTTCAAGTCACCAATAATTTTATCTAACTCAATTTTAGTTGAAATAACAAATCCACCAATATCAGTAATGCTAGAATATTTCATGTTTTGAAAACTACAAAAAATATAATAAGTTGTATCGGATGCAGGTATTTCAATTGACATATAATAATTACAATCTACACTTCCAATCCTTTGCTGACTTATTTCTTTTGTTATTGTTTGTGAAAACACTTGCACATTACATAATACAAACACCAAAAGTAATCCTATTATTTTTTTCATTTCTTATTAAATTTAACTCACCTACTCTATTTGGTTTTCGGCTACCCCAATAAACTGTAGCAATATTACAAAAAATATTTATATAAACAACATTAAGGTATTGTTCAGTTTTTGAAAAAAATCTAAACTTTTTGTCTAAATTAACTCATCTGAGAGTACAACCCTTTATCCAAAGCATCCAAAAATTGCTCGGTAGTTACATAATGGCTTTCGTTCAATTTTTTTCCATGAATACAAAGGGCTAAATCTTTTGTCATTGTGCCGCTCTCCACTGTATCCACACATACTTTTTCCAAAGTTGTACAAAAGTCTATTAATGCTTGGTTTTTATCCAATTTCCCTCTAAAAGCCAAACCTCTTGTCCAAGCAAAAATGGAAGCAATTGGGTTGGTAGAAGTTGCTTTCCCTTGCTGATGTTGGCGGTAATGCCTTGTTACCGTTCCGTGTGCTGCTTCCGCTTCAATCACATCTCCCTCAGGAGTTAAAAGTGTAGAAGTCATAAGCCCTAATGAACCGAAACCTTGTGCGACAGTATCAGATTGCACATCCCCATCATAATTTTTACAAGCCCAAACAAATTCCCCATGCCATTTAAGTGCAGAAGCCACCATATCATCAATCAACCTATGCTCATAAATAATACCAATAGCCTCAAATTTTTCTTTGAATTCATTTTGAAATACTTCTTCAAATATATCTTTAAACCTTCCATCATAGGCTTTAAGGATTGTGTTTTTTGTGGATAAATAAAGTGGCCATTTTTTCTCATAAGCTTTATTAAAACAAGAACGTGCAAATCCGAAAATTGACTCATCCGTATTATACATACTCATGGCGACACCACCAGCACCTTCATATTCGTAAACATCCCAAGTTTTTGGCTTTCCATTTTCAGGAGTGAAAGTCATGGTTAATTTTCCCTTCCCTTCAATTACGGTATCAGTTGCCTTATACTGATCACCAAAAGCATGCCTTCCAATACAAATTGGGTGCGTCCAGTTGGGTACTAATCTTGGCACATTTTGGCAAATAATTGGCTCACGAAAAACTGTACCTCCCACAATATTACGAATAGTTCCGTTTGGTGAGCGCCACATTTTTTTCAATCCAAATTCTTCTACTCTTTGCTCATCAGGAGTGATGGTTGCACACTTAATTCCTACCTTATATTTTTTGATGGCTTCAGCCGCATCAATGGTAATTTGGTCATTCGTTTCATCACGGCTTTCCATCCCTAGATCATAATATTTTACA
>DUAL01000216.1 GCA_012960835.1 Flavobacteriales bacterium
CTCCTATAATAAAAAGATTTAAAGATTTTGTTCCTGACAAAAAAAAGCTGTCATGTAGGGCGTTGATTGCTTTAGCAGTGTCTTTATTAGGTATAACAGCTGAAATATTCAATTCTGAAGAACCTTGGGCTATAGCAACTACATTAATTCCATTTTGGCCAAGTGCTTGGAACATTTTTCCAGAAACACCTGGCTTATGTCTCATGTTCTCTCCAATTATTGCGATTATAGACAGGTCTTTTTCAATAATTACTTCGTTAATTTTTTTAGCTTCAATTTCTAATTCAAATTCTTCATCAATAGCTTTTTTTGCTTTTTTAGATTCTTCTAGTTTGATAACAAAACAAATTGAATGTTCTGAGGAAGCTTGAGTGATTAGTATAATATTTATTTTTGCTCTAGCTAAAGATCCAAAAAGCCTTCTGGATATTCCAGATATTCCAACCATTCCAACTCCCTGAACTCTTAGAAGAGCAATGTCTTTGATAGTTGAAATACCTTTAACTGTTAAAGCTGAACTTGTTTTTGAACTTATTACTGAACCTTCAAATTCTGGATTTAGAGTGTTTTTAATCCTGATAGGAATATTCTTGTTCAAAGCTGGTTGCATTGTTGGTGGATGAATAACCTTTGTGCCAAAGTGAGACATCTCCATTGCTTCTATATAACTTATGTTTTTGATAGATAAACTTTTTTTAACTACTCGTGGGTCTGTTGTCATTATGCCATCGACGTCTGTCCATATTTCTATTTCTTCTGCGTTTAATGCTGCAGCAAAAATTGATGCTGTGTAATCACTACCACCCCTACCTAGTGTAGTTGTTTCGCCATCTTCGGTGCTGGCAATAAAACCAGTTATTATTTGTAGTTTTTTGGATTTCTTGAAGTGTTTTTGAATGTTTTCGTATGTTTTTGAAAAATTTAATTTTGCATATCCAAAATTATTATTGGTTTTGAGTAATTTTCTTGAATCTAATTGTTCGGCATTTTTAATACTATGACTAATAATGTGTGTTGATAGTCTTTCTCCAAAACTCATTATTAAATCCATTGTTCTTGTTGAGTTTTCTTTTATTAAATAGATTCCGCGCAAGGTTTCTTCTAGTTCTTTTAAATTTTCTTTAACGATTTTTATAGCTGAGTCTGAGATTTTTAATTTTTTAGCAAAAGATAAGTGAGTGTTTTTAATTTCTTTTAATATTCCTAAGTAGTTGTCATCTTTTTTTGCAGCTAAATTGGCAGCGTCAATGAGTTTATTGGTGATTCCAGAGAAAGCTGAAAGTACTACTACTACATCTTTGTAGCTTTTAATTATTTCTATAATTTTTTGAGGTTTGGAGGCTGAAGTCCCTCCAAATTTAAGTATTTTCATTACTTGAAGTTTATAGTTATTAAAGATTTATTACCTTTTTTTAATTTTTTAAGTGTACTTAGGCTTAAGTGATGTTTTATTCCTTGAATATCTTTTTCTGCTAGCAGATTTTTTGTCAATTTATCTTTTGGAATAGAGAATTTTTTTCCATTGATTATTATCAGGCAATGGGTCTGAAACACTGTGGCCATCTCCTATATTTGCCACAACAATATCAACCTCACCCCAATTTTTTTTTATATAGTTACTCAATACTACAAGTGATTCTGGATCAGTACAATCACATTGATTTATTAGTTTTTCCTCTTGTGTTTTTCCTCTAGTACTGTCACAAGCATGAATTCTTTCTCCATCAGCATTATACTCAACACATTGATCCTCATGATCCTGTTCGGCATTCAATGGTTTCTGTTCATAAATTTCCTCTTGTCCATCCTCATAATAATGATCACTAAACAAATGTCCACAGTTTCCACATGGGGGATCATTTGGTTCACACATTGCATCTGTTACACCACACGGTAAACTAGAACTCAATAGTCCGTACCTCCTGTTTCTATACTTTGTTGAACACGATCAAAGTTTCTTTCTCTTTGCATTTCTCTATCTGCATCAATATCTTCTTCGCCACAAGAACAAGGAAGATCATCTCGTATATTTCTTAAGTCTTCAATAAGTTTAGCCAAATACATTCCTGACGCACCTAAATCTAAATCGCCTATAACTTGATCAAGTCTATTTTGCAAATCATGTGATTCTTTATCAGTAATTTCCATTATTCATCTCCTCCACAAATATCACAGTGTCTAGGTGCATCATATCCATTCGGAAGAAATTGTCTCATTCCAAAACATTTTCTACAATACTTAAAGACCATTTACTTTCTCCGTTTTTCTATAAGAATTTATCACACTTCTAATAGTTGGCTTTGAAATTTCTCCCTTAAATTCCATGTAAATTTCTTTAACCATTGGGTATCTAAGAAGTGTCCATTGATAATCAGTTACCACACCTGTATCTACTGTAAACTCTTTGTACAATTTAATTACCATATCTTTTTCGTCATCATAATTCTCCAAAGAAAGATTTGTTTGGATCAACCTTTCCGTCCCACTTGTTAGGAATTCTTTTTCCATTAACTTCAACATAATAAGCACTATCCATTGCTCCCCATTCTTCTATGTTAATTCCGTCCATTGTAACATAACCTTCATGTCTTTTTGGATTGTAATTTCTAATTACTCCAATTCTTATACCATTAGTACATAATATTCCGTCCATTATGCATAACCTCCACATTCACAAGATAACATTTCATCTCTTGATCTATGTCTTGTTTCAC
>DUAL01000217.1:0-12116 GCA_012960835.1 Flavobacteriales bacterium
TGTTAGGCTTCCATCAATAATGCAATTCACGAAATTGGCTTTTTGCAAATCCCTAATATGAGTTATTCCATTTATATCTTCATAAAAATTATTCAAAAGAACAGAGGGGGTATTCCGATTATTTAAATTCCAGAAATTCGCAAAAGTACAATGGGTAAATTCGTATTCTCCACCGATATTACAAACCACAGTATATTGTCCACAATTGCTCACAATAGAATTATTTACCTTTAAATTTGCTCCTTGTCCTAAAATTCCTATGGCTGACATATTTTCAATAATGCAATTGTCTATTATAGCTGTTGGGTCGTTATTTCCTACCGTATCGGCATGAATTCCGATTGTTCCTTCTTTAATGATAGCGTAATTAAATTGGTTATTAATACTTCCTGGCATCAGCCAAATTCTATCCCATTGCCCTGGAGCATCATCATACCAAGTATCCAATCTATCTCCTTGAAAAACTACTTCATTTCCTACTATTCCAGTTACTTTTATTGTACCTCCTGAATTGATACTATCAAAAGGATTTCCTACTAAGATCCCTGAATTTTTATGCAAATAAACTTGAGTGCCTGCATTAATTATTAGTTGACAGCCAGGATCAACAATTACATAACCATAAATTACGTGAGGTTTATCATTATTCCACTCTTCATTACAATCCAATTCGTGATACCAAAACCGTAAAGTGTCTTCTCCATCCATTATTTCTCCATAAGTATTTGCAGTATGGAAATAAGCATCTTGTCCGTATGCTACCAAATCTACATTTTGCACTTTTCCGCCAGTGTTAAATTCAAGATTTGCATTTGTAATTAGTGGAGAATTTATATCATTTGGATCTATCCTTACTTCTACAAAAATAAAAACACTGTCCTTTGCTGGAATCTCTACATTTTTTGCCTCACTTCCAGAAATTCCATCTACATTCATGGCGTAAAACTTGCTGTCCTCTCCTGTAATTATAATATTGGTTTTTACATCAAAATCATTTTTGTTATATATTTTCAAATGATGGGTGATAGAGCCAACAGTTGTAAAAACTGTATCAAACATTATGGTGTCGTTCGAAAAATGTAAAGTAGCTTTCCCCCCTGATAAAACGGGTTCTTTTTTGCAAGAAAATAAGCAAATCAGTAATAAAAAAGCGGTACTAAATATTTGGAATGTTTTCATTTGCGCAAAGATAATTAGTTAATTCAGATTTCATTTACCTTATCAAACAAAAAAAAAGAAATTTAATTATGTTTTTCAGTAAAACTTTTTAATTTTGCAGCCCAAATAATTTTGAGAGATGAAAAAAGGAATACACCCAGAAGATTACAGATTAGTTGTGTTTAAAGATACTTCTAACGATTTTGCTTTTTTAACACGTTCTTGCGCTCCAGCAAGGGAAAATATAAAATGGGAAGACGGTAACGAATACCCACTAATAAAAATGGAAATTTCTTCTGCTTCACATCCGTTTTATACAGGAAAAATGAAGTTGGTAGATACGGCTGGTAGAATTGATAAATTCAAAAACAGATACAAGCACTTAAAGAAATAAGTTGCTTTTTTGATAATTAAAAAACCCTGCACTAAAAGTGTGGGCTTTTTCTTTACATTTGTATTTTATTTTTTTAAGATGAACACCATACTTTTTGACCATAACAGAGTAGCATTTTTACCACTCACTTATACGCGCCCTATTGCCGATTTAAGAATTGGAATTGTAACCATTAAAGAAAAATGGGAACATTATTGTTCTTTTGTGAGTGTAAAAACGGAAGACTATTTATCGGCTAAATTTCAAATAACCCTTACTAATGAAAATCTTTGGGTAAATGCACAAGTTCTGCCTAATCAAGATATTGTTGATGAGATTAAAGCACTGCAAAAAGGGGAAGTTTTAGTAAAAAGCAATACGCCTATTGCGTTTTTTGGTGAACAATTTGACTTTGAATCTTTACAAAAAAAAGAATCAAAAAGTAATTTTACTCTCCTCTCTCACATTTGGGAGATTTTTAGCCAAAACGGAGAAGAAATTAAAAATGATTTTGATAGAATTACAAAAGGGCGAACTTCTCAAAAACTGGACGAGTTAAGTATAAAAGTTGGAGATTTTCCATTGTTTATAGAAGAAGGAGCAAAGGTAGAGTGTGTTTTTTTAAACTGTAAAGAGGGACCAATTTACATTGGAAAAAATGCAGAAATTATGGAATGCTGTATGCTAAGAGGGCCATTTGCAATGGGTGAAGGGGCAGTGCTGAAAATGGGCACTCAAATTTATAGCGGCACTACTTTGGGTCCTTTTTGCAAAGTAGGAGGTGAGGTAAATAATGTGGTTTTTATGGGTTACTCCAATAAAGCACATGGTGGTTTCATAGGGAATTCTGTAATTGGGGAGTGGTGCAATTTGGGCGCTGACAGCAATAATTCCAACCTTAAAAATAATTATGCAGAGGTGAAACTCTGGAATTATACAGCTAATAAATTCTTAAATACTGGACTTCAATTTTGTGGACTTATAATGGGCGACCACTCAAAGTGTGGTATAAATACTATGTTTAATACAGGAACAGTGGTTGGGGTGAATGCCAATATTTTTGGCGCTGGATTTCCCCGAAATTTCATTCCATCTTTTAGTTGGGGAGGGGCTTCCGGATTTTCTACTTACAATACCAATAAAGCCTTTGAAGTTACCGAAATAGTAATGGGGCGTAGAGGAGTTAGTTTTAATAAGGAGGAAAGAGAGATTCTTACCCATATTTTTAATCTGACAAAAGCTTACAGAAAAGATTAAATAACTGCCAATTTGAGCTTTTATTTGTTTGGCACAGCTTTTGCATCAACTATAATTATACTAATTTATAACAATTTACTGCCACTTTGGCAAAAACTTAGATAATGAATAAAGATAAATTAAGATTAAATACCATATCCTTATCCGAATTAATTGAGGAAGAATCGGATTTTTTCCCCCTTTTAAGTCAGGAAGATGAGGATAAGATAGAGAAAGAGAAAACCCCCAAAACACTTCCGATTTTACCGCTTAGAAATACCGTGCTTTTTCCGGGAGTAATTATCCCAATTACAATTGGTAGAGACCATTCTATTCGGCTGATTAAGGAAACTTATAAAGGCAATAGAACTATTGGCGTTTTGGCGCAAAAGGACCCAAATATTGAGTCTCCTGAAGTGGAGGATTTAAACAGTATTGGAACGGTTGCTCATATTCTGAAAATGCTAAGGATGCCTGATGGGAATATTACAGCAATTATTCAAGGACGGAAAAGATTTGAGATAGAGGAATTTGTGCAAACGGAACCCTATTTTAAGGCAAAAGTAAACCGTTTGGATGAGAAAAGACCAGAAAATAACGACAAAGAATTTGGTGCTTTGGTCGATTCGGTAAAAGATTTAGCGCTTCAAATAATTGAAGAGTCCCCCAATATTCCATCAGAAGCTACTCTTGCTATCAAAAACATTGAAAGCCCCTCTTTTGTTATCAATTTTGTGGCTTCCAATATGAATATTAGCTTAAGTGAAAAACAGATTTTACTAGAAGAAGTGGATTTAAAAGTTAGGGCAAGTAACGCATTAGGATTCTTAACAAAAGAGTTGCAAATGCTAGAAATGAAAAATGAGATTCAATCTAAAGTGCGAACTGATTTAGACAAGCAGCAAAGGGAATATTTTTTGCATCAGCAAATGAAGGCAATTCAGGAAGAATTAGGGGGAACAGGATCGGAACAAGAGATTGAAGAAATGCGCCAACAAGCAAGTGTAAAGAAATGGAGTAAAGAGGTGGCAGAATCCTTTGAAAAAGATTTGAAAAAATTGCAAAGAATGAATCCTGGAATGGCTGATTATTCTGTGCACAGAAGTTATTTGGAATTGATGCTTGAACTACCTTGGGATGAATTTTCAGAAGATAGATTTGATTTAAAAAAGGCAAGAAAAATTTTAGATAGAGACCATTTTGGTTTGGAAAAAGTAAAGGAAAGAATCATTGAATTTTTAGCCGTTTTAAAGCTAAAAGGGAATATGAAATCGCCAATACTTTGCCTAAGTGGTCCTCCAGGAGTTGGAAAAACATCACTTGGAAGATCGGTAGCAGAAGCATTGGGCAGAAAATATGTAAGGGTTTCATTGGGTGGTTTGCGTGATGAAGCAGAAATAAGAGGGCACCGCAAAACTTATATTGGTGCTATGCCAGGGAGAATCATCAAATCAATAAAAAAGGCAGGAACATCCAATCCTGTATTTGTGCTGGATGAAATTGATAAAGTTACGCGTGATGCACATGGCGATCCTTCTTCTGCACTTTTGGAAGTGCTTGACCCAGAACAAAATGAAAGCTTCCATGATAATTATTTGGAGTTGGGTTATGATTTATCTAAAGTATTATTTATTGCAACAGCCAATTCCTTAAATACCATTCAACCAGCACTATTAGATAGAATGGAAATTATTGAGATGAGCGGCTATACGGTAGAAGAAAAAGTTTCTATCGCTAAAAAACACCTTCTTCCAAAACAACTAAAAGAACATGGACTTGGCAGTAAAGATTTGGAATTACCCAATAAAGTGTTAGAGAAAATAGTAGATGGATACACCAGAGAATCGGGCGTTAGAGGTTTGGAGAAAGTGATTAGTAAAGTAATCCGATTTGCTGCAAAATGCATTGCAATGGAACAAGAATACGAAACAAAAGTGAGCGTATCAGATTTAGAAAACATATTGGGTCCTATAAGATTTGATAGAGATCGACTTTTAAATAATGATGTGGCAGGTGTGGCAACTGGTTTGGCATGGACAAGAGTTGGGGGAGATATTCTTTTTATTGAATCGAGTTTAAGTAAAGGAAAGGGGAATTTGACCATTACTGGAAATCTGGGAAATGTGATGAAAGAATCCGCAACTATTGCTTTGGAATACTTAAAATCTCACGCAAAGGATTACAAAATTGATCCTGATATTTTCCAAAAATGGAATGTGCATATTCATGTGCCAGAAGGCGCTACTCCAAAAGATGGTCCTTCTGCCGGCATTACCATGTTCTCGGCTTTGGTTTCTGTTTTTACTCAGCAAAAAGTAAATAAAAAATTAGCCATGACAGGTGAAATCACATTAAGAGGAAAAGTTCTTCCAGTTGGAGGCATAAAGGAGAAAATATTGGCTGCCAAACGTTCAGGAATTAAGGAAATTATTCTTTCTAAAGACAATAAAAAAGACATTGGAGAAATTAAAGCATCTTATTTGAAAGGATTAAAATTTCATTATGTGAGTAGTATGAAAGAAGTAACCGATATTGCGCTTAACTAATTCGTTAATTTGATAATGTGCAGATGAGCTAATTTATTATCAAATCAGCAAATTAGCACATTAATCTTTATCTTTGTAAAAAAAAATGACAAATTCAGAAACAGTTCTTATCAACCAGTCGGTTGCTATTTTAATTGATGGCAACAATATTGAAATGAGCTTACATTCCTTAATGAATGATAAAATGGCCATGATTAATTTTGATGTACTTATTCCAAAATTATTAGATAACAGAGGGCTTAATCGTCTCATATATTTTAGAGAAGGAAAAAGTATTTCTTCCAAATTGGCCGATAGATTGCACGAGCATTATCATGGCTCAGTAGTGCCTTGCCACAAATCTGCCGATATTCCACTTACCATTAAAGCCACACAACTCGCCCAAAAGGTAGATACTATTATTATACTTTCAGGCGATTCAGATTATATTGAATTGATCCGCCACTTAAAAGGAGAAGGGGTAAGGGTAGAGGTGGCAGCAGTAGAAAAAACTACCGCACCTATTGTAAGGGCAGAGGCAGATTATTTTATCCCAATAGATGGGGATGATGTATTTGTATATAATAAGCCCGCTGGAAAGCCGTTTAAAAAGCAACAAAAATCATAAATTGAAACGCACATTCCTTTTTATTTTCCTGCTTTTTTTTACCACTAATATATTCTCCCAAATAGGAGGAGAAAACACTTTTGCTATTTTGGATTTTTCTACTTCCCCACGCACAGTTGCTATTGGAGGTGAGCTAATAGCAGTTTTTGATAATGATGTGGATATGGCTGCAAATAATCCTTCATTATTAAGTAAAAAAATGGATAATCAAATCTCCTTTAGTTTTGTAGATTATTTTTCTGACATTAATGCGGTTTCAGTAAATTATGCAAGAGAAAGTAAAAAGTTAGGCATGCTATTTTTTGGAGCAAAATCTCTGAATTATGGCAGCTTCACTAAAACAGATGAAACAGGAATTGAACTAGGAGAATTTACTGCCAATGAGCAAATCATCACAGCAGGAATTAGCAAGCCCTTAAATGATAAATTTACTATTGGGGTGAACCTTAATTTCATTAATTCTAACTTAGAAAATTATTCTTCTATTGCTTTGGCAGGCAATTTGGGCTTAACTTATTATAATAAGGAACGAAAGTTATGTGTTTCTGTTCTGGCGAAAGATTTTGGAAGACAATTAAAATCCTATGCAAATGAAAAAGAAATGTTGCCTTTTCAGTTGCAAATGGGCGTTTCCAAGAGGTTGGAACACTTGCCTTTTCGTTTTTCCATTGTAGCGCATCACCTCAATAAATTTGATATCAGCAACAACTATTTAGAGCCATTAACTACCGATCCTATTTCAGGAGAAACTATTGAAAATAAGGAGTCTTTCGGCAAAAAAGTTTTAAGACATTTTGTTTTGGGTGGCGAACTAAATCCTGGAAGAAAAAATTTATTTATAAGAGGTGGATTTAACTTTCAAAGAAGGCAAGATATGATGGTTTCAACTCGACCTACCATGGTTGGGTTTTCTTGGGGATTGGGTTTTAAAATTTCCAAATTTCATTTGAATTATTCCAGAGCCACTTATCATTTAGCGGGCTCTACCAATATTTTTAGTTTCTCTACTAACCTTTCTTCTTTTGGCTTGTAAATGAGTGTAAAAATAAATATCGCTATTGACGGTCATTCTTCATGTGGGAAAAGTACCATTGCAAAAGCAATTGCCAAAAAATTTGAAATGTGCTATATTGATACAGGCGCAATGTATAGGGCGATTACATTATATTGTATGAATAATAATATTATTATTGATCAGCAAGTGAGTTTGCAAAAGCTAAAACTTCATTTGGATAAAATAGAAGTTTCCTTTCGTTTTAATATAGAAACAGGAAAATCAGAAACTATTTTGAATGGTAAAAATGTAGAATCAGAAATAAGAAAACATGAGGTGTCCTCTTTTGTAAGTATTGTTAGTCAGGTAAAACAGATAAGAGATAAATTGGTAGTTTTGCAAAGAGAAAAAGGAAAGGAAAAAGGAGTGGTGATGGATGGAAGAGATATTGGAACCAAAGTTTTTCCTTCTGCAGAATTGAAGTTTTTTATTACTGCAAAAGCAGAAATAAGAGCACAGAGGCGATTTGATGAAATGAAAAAAACGGGAGTTAGTTTTCAGGAGGTTTTAGAAAATCTTTTACAAAGAGATGCAAAGGATAGCAGTAGAGAAATAAATCCTTTAAGAGTGGCAAAAGATGCTATTGTAATAGATAATTCTGAAAAAACGGAAAATGAACAGAATAAACTTATTTTTGAGATTATAAAAAAGAAAATTGCGAATAACTAATGAAAGTTACCATTGATAAATATTCCGGTTTTTGTTTTGGGGTAGTTTATGCCATTGAAATGGCAGAAGCGGAACTTTCTAAAACAGGAAAATTATATTGTTTGGGTGATATTGTGCACAACAATATGGAGGTAGACAGATTAAATGATATGGGGTTAGAAATTATCAATCATCAGCAATTAGGGGAGTTGAAAGATTGCAAAGTGCTAATAAGGGCGCATGGCGAACCGCCAGAAACTTACCATACTGCTATCAAAAATAACATTCAACTACTGGATGCTTCTTGCCCTGTTGTGCTAAAATTACAAAATAATATTAAGGAAGGCTATGAAGAGATTAATAAAATAGATGGACAAATAATTATTTTTGGAAAAGAAGGGCATGCGGAGGTGCAAGGGCTTTTAGGACAAACAGATGGCAAAGCAATCATTGTTGCCTCTACTGATGATTTGGATAAAGTAGATTTCTCAGCTCCCATTTATATGTATTCTCAAACCACAAAAAGCCCGAAAGCTTTTGCAGATTTGCAAGAGGAAATTAGAAAAAGAAAAGAAAAAGCAGGAAACTCAGAATTTGTAAAATTTATTGTAAATGATACACTTTGCAGGCAAGTATCTGGCAGAGAGCCACAACTTAAGGAATTCGCAAAAGAAAATGATGTAGTTGTTTTTGTAAGTGGTAAAAAGAGCTCAAATGGTAAAATGCTTTTTCAATCATGCCTTAAAGAAAATCCAAATTCTTATTTTGTATCAGAGGAAAAAGAAATAAAAGAAGAATGGTTCAATCCAAATTCTCAGGTAGGTATATGTGGAGCTACTTCAACTCCTAGATGGCTAATGGAAAATGTAGCTAAAAATATCCTGCAGCTAAAAGCAGTATAATTTTCCCTAAAAAATAGTTTTGTTTTTACAGAAGAAATTATATCTTTGCACGCCTTTTTTAATGTGGTATTAAGGGTTAAAAAGGCAGGAGAATAAAAACAACAACTCTCGTAAATCGGACACATGAAGCCCTTATCAGATTCGAGATACAATAAAGCACAAAAATGGTAGCAACAAAAGCTAAAAAAACTACTGAAGAAATAGTAGAAAATGACACCAAAAAACAGGAAGAAATAACTACTCCTGTAGAGGATTCAGAAATAACAGAAGTAAAAGAAGAAACTGAATCAGAAGAAAATTCAAAAACAGAAGAAACCACAATAGAAGAAGCTCCAGTGGAGCAAGAAGTTGAAACGGTTGAGGAGACAGAAACTGAAAGTCCGATTGAAGAAGTAATTGAGACAGAGGTAAAAGATGTAGTGGAAGTAAAAGAGGAAAAACCTATTAAAGTAGCAGAAGAAGAATTTGATTGGGAGAAATTGGAGTCTTCTGATTACAATGAAAACGAAAGAGAAGATTTAGAGAAAGAATATCTTCCAACCCTAAGCAAAGTTGAGGATAAAAAAGTTTTGGATGGCACGGTTGTAAGAGTTACCGATAGAGAAGTAATTATAGATATCAATTTTAAATCGGATGGTGTAATTGGGCGTACGGAATTTAGATACAATCCAGATTTAAAACCAGGGGATACAGTTGAAGTTTTAGTTGAAAAGCAAGAGGATAAAAATGGGCAATTAATCTTATCGCACAGAAGAGCAAGAGTACTTAGAGCTTGGGAAAAAGTAAATACAGCAGAAGATACTGGAGAAATCGTTGAAGGAACAATTAGGAGTAGAACAAAAGGAGGAATGATTGTTGAGGTTTTTGGAATTGAAGCATTTTTACCTGGCTCACAAATTGATGTAAAACCAATCAGAGATTATGATGAGTATGTAGGGAAGAAAATGGAATTCAAGGTGCTAAAAGTAAATGAAGCATTTAGAAATGTGGTAGTTTCACATAAAGCACTTATTGAAGCGGATATTGAAGAGCAGAAAAAAGAAATCATGTCCAAGTTGGAAAAAGGACAGGTTTTGGAAGGGGTCGTGAAAAACACAACTTCTTATGGTGTATTTATCGATTTAGGTGGAGTTGATGGTTTGATTCATATTACCGATTTATCTTGGGGTAGAATAGCTCATCCAGAAGAAATTGTAACGCTTGATGAAAAAATAAATGTGGTTATCCTTGATTTTGATGAAGGTAAAAAACGAATTCAATTAGGACTTAAACAACTAAGCGAGCATCCTTGGAATTCTTTGGATGAAAACTTAAAAGTGGGAGATGCTATAAAAGGAAAGGTTGTTGTAGTTGCTGATTATGGCGTATTTGTAGAAATTCAGCCAGGAATTGAAGCCCTATTACATGTTTCTGAAATGTCATGGTCTACTCATCTTAGAAGTGCCAATGATTTCTTTAAAGTAGGAGATGAAGTGGATGCGCAAATTCTTACTCTGGATAAAGAAGAAAGAAAAATGTCCTTAGGAATTAAGCAAATGCAAGAAGATCCTTGGTCAGTAATTACCAAGAAATTTCCAGTTGATTCTAAGCATAATGTGAAGGTGATAAACTTTACAAACTTTGGAATTTTTGTAGAATTAGATGAAGGTATTGATGGTTTGGTTCATATTTCGGATTTGTCTTGGACTAAAAAGATAAAGCATCCAGCAGAATTTACTTCAGTTGGTGAAATGTTAGATGTAGTTGTTCTAGAAATAGACATTGAAAACAGAAGAATTAGTTTAGGACACAAACAATTAGAAGATAATCCTTGGGATACTTACGAAACGCTTTTTATTGAAGGAAACTCCTATAAAGGAAAAATTATCGAAATGTTTGATAAAGGCGCTTTAATTGCTTTAGAGCATGATGTTGAGGCATTTGCACCAAAACGCCATTTAGAAAAAGAAGGTGGATCAAGTGCTGGAGTTGGGGAAGAATTAGATTTTAAAGTGTTAGAATTTTCTAAAGAAAACAAGAAGATTCTTGTTTCTCACACAGATACCTTAAAACAGGCAGAGAAAAAAGCAAAAAAATCTTCTGCTAAAAAAACAAAAAAGGCAGTAGAGAAAATTCAGGAAACACAGCAAAAATCTACTCTTGGCGATTTGGATGTGCTCTCGAGTTTAAAAGAGGATATTGATAAAAAAGAAAAAGATAGTGATAGTGAATAATTTAAAGCCCCAATTTTGGGGCTTTTTTTAATACTATATTTGCCAATAGAAAATGAAACAGAAAAAGATAATAATCAATAAGACCAAATTCAATATTATAGTTGAACGGCTATCTCATCAGCTTATCGAGAATCATGATGATTTTAGGGAAACTGTTTTAATTGGCATTCAGCCAAGAGGTATTCATTTATGCAATAGAATCCACCAGAAACTATCTTCAATAATTTCTAATTCAATTATTAAAGTCGGAAATTTAGATATTACTTTTTATCGAGATGATTTTAGAAGAAGGCAGGATCCTCTTGAGCCACAAGCAATTGATATTGACTTTTCTATTGAAGGAAAAAATGTTGTTTTGATTGATGATGTGCTCTATACAGGCCGATCAGTTAGGGCTGCTATGGACGCACTCTTGGCTTTTGGTAGGCCAAAAAGTGTAGAGCTCATGACTTTAATTGACAGAAGGTTTAGCAGGCACTTACCAATACAACCCAATTATGTAGGCCAAAAGATAGATACAATTACTTCTGAAAAAGTGATTGTAGAATGGGAAGAATTAAATGGAAAAGACCAAGTAATATTGTTAAATTCAGAAAAATGAACACATTATCGGTAGAACATTTATTAGGGATTAAGTATTTAACAAAAGAGGATATTTCCTTAATTTTCAAAACAACAGATAATTTCAAAAAAATTATTAATCAGCCGATAAAGAAAGTTCCTTCCTTAAGAGATATTACAGTTGCAAATCTCTTTTTTGAAAACTCTACAAGAACAAAATTATCGTTCGAACTTGCAGAAAAACGCCTTTCGGCAGATGTGGTTAATTTTTCTTCTTCTGCTTCTTCAGTAAAAAAAGGAGAAACCTTAATTGATACGGTAAATAATATTATCGCCATGAAGGTAGATATGGTTGTTATCCGACATCCAAACCCTGGAGCTTCTGTATTTCTTTCCAGAAATATTGACGCAAAAATTATCAATGCGGGAGATGGCACGCATGAACATCCTACACAAGCCCTTTTAGACGCTTATTCAATAAGAGAAAAATATGGAGAGGTAAAAGGTAAAAAAGTAGTGATTATTGGAGATATTCTGCACTCAAGAGTGGCGCTATCAAATATTTATTGTTTACAGAAATTAGGAGCTAAAGTTTGTGTTTGTGGCCCTTCTACTTTAATTCCAAAATACATAAATTCATTGGGAGTTAAGCATATGAGTAATTTAAAAGAGGCCTTAAATTGGTGCGATATTGCCAATGTGCTTAGGATTCAGATGGAAAGACAAGATGTAAAGTTCTTCCCCTCATTAAGAGAGTACGCCATGGTTTTCGGTATAAATAAGGAGATATTAGAAGGGTTAGATAAAGAAATCACTAT
>DUAL01000217.1:12126-16139 GCA_012960835.1 Flavobacteriales bacterium
GGACCAATTAATAGAGGAGTAGAATTAACTTCTGATGTGGCAGATTCCGGACAAGCCATTATACTCGACCAGGTAGAAAATGGGGTAGCTATACGCATGGCAGTACTTTATTTGCTTGCTGGGAAAATAAAGAAAAATGGAAAATAAAGTAATTAATGGACACACGCTTGTTTTTACTTTAAGTGAAAAAAATTCCTTTGAAAATATTAGAATTACGGATGGAGTTAATAATATCATTGCTGATTTTTCTGATGTGGATATAGACACTCTTAATGCTATTAAAAATAATTTGACTAAATTTGAGGCTTCTGTTTCTAAGAATAAAGGTACATTTGTGGTGGTAAGCAAGTATTCATTTGATGAAACTTTAAATATTGCACCTACCTTGCAAGAAGCACAAGATTTTATAGAAATGGAGGAAATAGAAAGGCAAATAGATTTTTAATTATTAATCGTAAAAACAAAAATTATGAAAAAAATTGTACTTATTTTAACTTTAGCATTTAGCTATGTTGTAGGTTCTGCACAATGTTCTCCAAATTCTTTGTATCAGGATTCTACGTATAATATTTGGCCAGACACTATTCAGAACCTTCCACATGTTACTCAAGGATTAAATTATTATACTCAAATTGATCTTAAAACACCAACAACTTTAATTGAAGCTTCATCTGGAGATTCTTCAATTACTACAATAGATACATTAGGGACTGCTCATTATGTTGGACATTGGCCAGTTGACAGTATGATTATGGTGTCAACAATTGGTCTTCCTTCTGGGATTACTTTAGATTGTAATACCCCTAACTGTATGTATCCTGGAGATATTGTTGGATGCGCAAATGTGTATGGCACAACAAATGACCCTGCAGGGGTTTATCCAATTATAATAGAAGTAAATGTTTACACTCATGGTTCAATCACTGTATTTGGATTCCCTGTTGCTGTAGAAACCGATTTGTACTCAGCTACAGGAGCGTATGAAACTATAGAAGGTTACAATATTGTTGTTAATTCTGTAACTGGACTAGAAACTTTTCATCAAGATGATTTTGTTCTTTTTCAAAACGCTCCAAATCCTTTTACTGAATTTACCAATATTCAATTCAATGCTCCAAAGTCTGATAATGTAGCATTTGAAGTTGTTGATATGTTTGGAAGAAGCGTTTATACTGAGAAGATTGCTGCAACTAAAGGAGTAAATACCTATCAATTTAACCATGATCTGTCAGCAGGAATTTATATGTATACTATAAATAATGGAAAAGAAAGTTTTTCTAAACGAATGATTATCATTGAAAAGTAATGTCATTTAAATTAACAATTTTAGGGTGTAATTCAGCAATTCCTACTATTGATAAAAGTCCAACCGCTCAGCTACTTAATGTAAATGAGCGGTTTTTTTTAATCGATTGCGGAGAAGGTACGCAAATTCAATTGATGAAAAACAAGATAAAATCCCAACGAATAAATCATATATTTATTAGCCATCTGCATGGCGATCATTATTTTGGATTGATAGGGCTTATCAATACTTTGCACCTTTTAGGTAGAACAAAAGAACTGAATTTGTATGCACACAAAGGGCTAAAGCAAATCATTGATTTACAGTTTCAGGCATCTAATACTGAGTTAAAATTTCCTTTGTTTTTTCACCCAATCCCTCCAGATGAGGAAAAAGTGTTATTTGAAGACGAAAGTATTGTAATAAGTAATTTGATTTTAAAGCATAGTATTCCTTCAAGTGGTTTCCTATTTAAAGAAAAGAAAAAAACCAAGAATATTATTAAAGCAAAAATTGAAGAATATGAAATTCCTATTGCCCAATTATCAAGTATAAAAAATGGTGCAGATTTTAAAAGCAAAGAAGGAAAGATTATCAAAAATAAGGAATTAACCACTATTGCAAAGTCACCACATTCCTATGCTTTTTGTTCTGATACGACACTAGTTGAAGAAAATATTGCAACAATTAAAGGGGTAACCCTTTTATACCATGAAGCAACTTTCATGAAAGATTTAGTGGAAAAAGCCAGGCAAACAGGGCATTCAACAACAATTGATGCAGCAACTATGGCAAAAAAAGCAAAAGTAAAAAAATTAGTAATTGGTCATTTCTCATCTCGCTATAACGATTTAGAAGAATTATTAGCAGAAACAAAATCTGTTTTTACAAATACTTATTTAGCAACTGATGGAAGCACTTTCGATTTTGATACAATTTAAAATCTATTTTTATGTTGCTTAAAAAAAGATATATTTGCAAAGTTTTATTTTAAAAATTCAGATGAAAAAAATAGTTTACTTATTTCTCATAATGTGTTTCTCTATAAGTTCGAATGGGCAATGTATAGATTCCTTAATTATTTTCTTTACTAATTACACGGCATCCCTCTCTTGTTATGGGGAATTAACAGCCATTACCGCTAACATTTCAGGAGGAACTCCTGATAGTAATGGGAATTATACTATACTTTGGGATAATGGAGATACAACTAATCAAACTATTTTAGGTGGGGGAACACATCAAATTTCGGTATGGGATGATGATAGCACCTGTTTTATTTCTGAAACTGTTTTTATTGCAAGTCCTGACCCCTTAGTTGTAGATACTAATGCTACAAACCCAACATGTTTAGGAAATGATGGCCTTATTGACGTTGTGGTTACTGGCGGTACTTTACCTTATCAGTACCAATGGAGCACAGGTGCAGTAGGAACTTCTGTATCTGGACTTTTTGCAGGAACTTATTGGGTAATCGTTACAGATTCTTGTGGGATAAAAGATTCATTAGGAATTGTATTAGCTCCCTACATTTCTACATTAAATATTGATAACTTTAATTCAACACAACCCTCTTGTGCTAATAATGATGGGGTAATTGATATAACAGTTAGTGGAGGTTTTATGCCTTACACCTATCTTTGGAGTGATAGTATTGGAACAACAACTGAGGATATTTCTGGATTAGGATATGGAAGTTATACTGTCTTAATTACTGATGCTTGTGGACTTACAACTACAGCAACTTATACGCTCAACCAAATGCCAAATACTGTTTCAGCTAGTGGACTTTATGATTATTTATCTCTGTGGTCATCCATTTCAGTTAGTGGTTCCAACCCCCCTTTTACTATTAATTGGACTAGCATTTCCATGACTGGAGATTCCATACAAGGGTTATGTGAAGGAAACTATCCCATTACAGTTACCGATAGTTTGAATTGTGAAGATACATTTTCGGTGGATGTTTTTTATAATATTAATCAGTTGGTAAATGCTTCAACTTCAACCGTAATTGATACAAGTTGGGGAATGGAACCTTTTTCTTTTCTTTGGTCAAACGGACAAATAACCCCTCATGCCGATAGTTTATGTGAGGGAACACATACAGTTACAGTTACTGCTTTAGGTGGTCCTTTTGAATGTGATTTATCAGAGTCATTTACAATAAGTACTCTTGAAATAATCCTTAACATAAATGATGTTTTTTTTAGTTCTTGTGATGAAGATAATGATACGGTTGTAATCTTCATTGTAAATCCTAGTGGAGGAACTCCTAGTTATTCTTTTCTTTGGTCCACAGCAGATACGTCAGATAGAATAGAAATTAAAGTAAAAAATAATCTAAATCCAGGAAATTACACTTATTATGTAAGTCTTTTTGATAAAAATGGTTGTAGAGTAGACACTTCTGTTAAGATTGAAATAGTTGAGATTATACCAGAATGTATTCCAAATGTTTTTTCACCTAATGCGGATGGTACTAATGATATCTGGGAGCTCGGAGATTATTTTATTTATGAAGAATCTACTATCACTATTTATGGAAGATATGGTAAAAAAATGTTTGAGTCAAATGGCTATGCAACTCCTTGGGATGGAACCAGTAAAAAAGGGAGAGCCGTACCAGATGGCACTTATTTTTATGTTATTACTTTGAAAGGTGGTACCGAACCCATAAGAGGAACAGTTACTATTATCCGATAATTATAAAACTGGATAAGGTTGT
>DUAL01000218.1 GCA_012960835.1 Flavobacteriales bacterium
AGATTGTAAATCGGAAGATTAATTTATTATTCTTTTCTGCAAATCAGCAGATATAAAAGTATTCCACTTCCCATTTTTATTGGTGTAGACAAGATAAATTTCAATTTCAGGATGAGATTTTACAAATTGCTTGCTTCTTCTAACTCCCATTACCATAAATGCAGTAGCATAAGCATCCGCTAGCATGCAATTATCATGAATAACCGTAACGCTTAATAATCTGTTTTGAGTTGGAAATCCGGTAAAAGGATTAATAGTGTGAGCGTATTTCACCCCATCTTTTTCATAAAATTTTCTGTAATTACCAGAAGTAGCCAATGCCTTATTTTCTAAATTCAAGATAAACTGAAAACGCTCATTTTCATCTATATTTTCAGAAGGCTTATCCACTCCCACTCTCCAAGTGTTTCCGTCTGCATTTTTACCTTTTGCCAAAAGTTCGCCACCTACTTCAATTAAATAATTGCTATACCCTTTTGCTTGCAGAAATTGTGCTATCACATCCACTGTATATCCTTGTGCAATGGCATTGAAATCCAACCTCATTCCTTTTGGCAAGACCAAGGAATCAGCAATCAAACTGATTTTATCAAACCCAACATAAGGCAAAATTTTTCTGAACTTTGCAGAGTCAATTACCAAGGAATCACCCAATTTATACTTATAAAATCCCCAAGCATTTACAAGGGGTGAAACTGAACAATCAAAATTCCCTTCACTTTCCAAAAACACCTTCTGAGCACCTTTGAATACAGTATTGAATAGCGTATCTGTTTTCACATCCTCACCCTTATTTAATTTTGAAATAAGTGAGTAGTCCTTATAAATGGAAAGAGAACTATCTATTTCTTTGAAAATACTATCTATCTGAAAATGAAAATCCTTTCCACCATTACTCATGTACTGAATATGATAATAAGTCCCTTGCGCCTCTCCTGAATTTTTAACTAAAATTCTATTATCAGAAGATGAACACGCACATAAAATTAGAAGGAATAAATAGAGAATATTTTTCATAGGAACAAAGATAGAGATAGTTGCTCGTTTTCAGTTGTTAGTTGTTAGAAATTAGTTTGACATAAGAAAAGTCTAAAATCTTAATACTACCTACTAAAATCTGATTTACTATCTTTGAAAAATGAAAATTAAAGCAAATAGTATTTCAGAATATTTGGAAAATATTCCAGATGAACGCAAAAAAGTAATGCAAAAACTAATTACTACAATTAGAAAAAACCTACCAAAAGGATTTGCTGAGCAATTAGGATATGGCATGCCCGCTTGGGTTGTTCCTCATTCACTTTACTCTGATGGTTACCATTGTACACCAGAATTGCCATTACCTTTTATTAATGTTGCCTCTCAAAAGAATTTTATAGCTCTTTACCACATGGGAGTTTACGCTAATCCTGAGCTTTTAAATTGGTTTGTAAGTGAATACCCAAAATATTGCAAATACAAATTAGATATGGGGAAATCTTGTGTTCGTTTCAAAAAAATGGAAGATATACCTTTTGATTTAATAGGAGAACTTTGCAGTAAAATGAGTCCTAAAGATTGGATTAAATTGTATAAAGAGAAATTACCTCCACATTAATATCAGCTACATCCTGTCCGGCACACCAGCACCCAACAAGCGCATAGCCGTTTGTATTACCTCACCTACTTTAGTTGAAAGTCCTAATCGGAAATTAATCAGTTCTTCACTTTCAGCAGTTAGGATAGCCGTATTTTGGTAGTAGTTATTGAATTCTTTTACCAAGTCATACACATAGTTAGCTACAAGTGCTGGGCTATAATTAGCGGCTGCTTCTTGTATCACTTCAGGGAATTCAGTCAATGCTTTAATGATTTCTTGTTCCTTAGCCGTAATAGCAACTGCAGTTGGCATTTTCACTTCAGCAGTATGCTTTCTTTTAAGCGATTGAATACGCGCATAAGTATATTGTATAAAAGGCCCAGTATTTCCGTTAAAATCTATGGATTCTTTAGGGTCAAAAAGCATACGCTTTCTAGGGTCAACTTTTAATAAAAAATATTTTAATGCTCCCATACCAACTATTTCATAGAGTGCATTTGCCTCTTCATCCGTCATGCCTTCTAACTTCCCTAATTCCTTTGCTATACTTTTGGCTGTATCCACCATTTCTTGCATAAAATCATCAGCATCCACCACAGTACCTTCACGTGATTTCATTCTACCAGAAGTTAAGTCTACCATTCCATAGGATAAATGATAACAGTTTTTTGCCCAATCATAGCCTAATTTATCAAGGATTAAAAACAGCACCTTAAAGTGATAGTCTTGCTCATTGGCAACTGTATAAGCCATGTTTGAGAAATTGAAATCTTCATATCTTTGTATAGCTGTTCCAATATCTTGAGTCATGTAAACAGCCGTTCCATCCGAACGTAAAATTATCTTTTCATCCAATCCTTCTTCTGATAAATCTATCCATACCGAGCCATCCTCCTTTTTATAAAACACTCCTTTTGAAAGACCAATTTCCACTACCTTTTTCCCTAGTAAATAAGTATCACTTTCATAATAGTCTTGATCAAAGTTCACTCCCAATCTTTTGTAAGTAACAGCAAATCCATCAAATACCCATTTGTTCATTTTCTCCCAAAGCGCTCTTACAGTCGGTTCTTTTGCTTCCCAGCTTAAGAGCATTTCTTGTGCTTTCTTAAAGATAGGAGCTTCTTTTTCAGCTTGCTCTTTTTCCATTCCTGAAGCAATTAAATCAGCAATTTCTTTTTTGTAGCGCTTATCAAATTCTACATAATATTTCCCCACTAAATGATCCCCTTTTATTCCAGAAGACTCAGGTGTTTCTCCATTGCTAAAATCCTGCCAAGCCACCATTGATTTGCAAATATGTATTCCTCTATCATTAATGACTTGTACCTTCTTTACGTTCTTACCACTTGCCTTAAGTATCTCAGCAACAGAATAGCCCAAAAAATTATTTCGTAAATGCCCTAAGTGAATTGGCTTGTTTGTATTTGGTGATGAATATTCTACTAAATAAGTAGGTGCGTTTTTATCAGCTTTTACCACTCCATAATCAGTAGTATTGTATGCTGTAACAAAGAGATTGTACCAATATTCTTGTGTAATTTCTAAGTTCAAGAATCCTTTTACCACATTAAAATCA
Organism: Flavobacteriales bacterium; assembly: GCA_012960835.1. Classification (GTDB taxonomy): domain Bacteria; phylum Bacteroidota; class Bacteroidia; order Flavobacteriales; family BACL11; genus DUAL01. The sequence continues at coordinate 3,159 of DUAL01000218.1, forward strand.
GCAACCTCAGCAACCTTTTCTTTCAGATAGTTTCCTATTTCTTCAGCTGTTTGTTCAGGCCCTTTTTTTGATGCTCTCAATAGTGGAAATACTACCAAAGTAATGTCTCCCTTAAAATCCTTTCTGGTTTTTTGAAATTGAATACTTTGCTCAGTTGCTGAATACAATTCAGTTAGGCACTTTTCTATTTCTTTTTCTAAAATTTGCTCAATCATAATTGTTTACTTTTTAGGCAAAAACACTTCAGCCATCATACATCTTGCACTTCCACCACCACATGCCTCAATGGTATCTAGAGAGCTATATATAATAGGACAATGATTTTCAATGGTTTTAATTTGACTTTCTGATAAACTATTATAAGCTGAATTTGACATCACAAGATATGGTTTATCTCCCATTACTTGCAACATATTTCCTGCAAACCTTTGGTTTTGTTCTTCTGTTATTTCAATAATTTCCTTTGCTGTTTCTTTCAAGTTTTCCGCTACATTTTCTCTTTCCATCTCATCATCAATGGTATCCAAGCAGATAACTGCAAAAGTATCCGCTACACACATCATAACATTAGTATGGTAAATTGCCATACGCTCCCCATCAACATCCTGGTTGGCGGTAAAGCAAACTGGTCGGTAACCAAACTCCCCACAGAATTGCATCACAGCAATCTCATCCGTACGGATAGAAATAGCCGCATAACAAATCTTATTCTCTCTATCTAGCACCACACTTCCTGTTCCTTCCAAAAATTTATCATGTTCCTCAAATTCTGTAAAATCTTTTATTTCTTCAATAGAAAAACCATGCTCATCCACCAAAGTATCAAAAATATCTTCTCGTCTTTCATCCCTTCTGTTTTCTGCATACATAGGGTAAAGCCCTACAATTCCATTTTCATGAAAAGAAACCCAATTGTTAGGAAATATTGAATCAGGGGTATCAGGATATTCTGTATCCTCAACCACCACCACATTTACTCCTGCATTTCTTAATTTATCTACAAATGCATTGAACTCACTTAAGGCATTTTCTTGCGTTTGCTCAGCAGTTAAATTAGCCAATACCTTTTGATAATAATTATTGACAGCCGTTTGCTTATTGTACCTAAAGCCCACTGGCTTTATCATCATTATTGTATTTGTAATCTGTTTCATCTATCTAATATCTATTATCTCAAATCTAACTTCTAATTAACGGCATTGTTGAACATCTTAAAAGCCCTTCCATTTTTGCTATTTCAGCATAAGGAACTTCCTCTACTGTAAATCCTCTTTTCCTTAGCTCTGTATTTAACCTTGTAAATCCTTTTTCTGAAATAATAACGCTTTCTGAAATTGAAAATACATTGCAGTTCATATTGTACATTTCTTCTTTGCTTACTTTAATTATGTTTTCATTACCAAAATAATTCACTAAAAACTCAACATCTGCTGAATGCTTAAAACCATCCTTGTACATAATAGCCATATTTTTTCCTATCGGCTGAAAACAACAGTCCAAGTGCAAGGCATTTTCTCTTGGGTCATCATCCGATTTATTGAGTTCAAAACCTTTTACTTTTTTAGTAGGAAAAGTTTCAGTTAAAAATTCAACTCCTGCTTTGTTGGTTCTGGCAACTGTATATTTTTCAAAATCTTCTTTTTCAGAATACCCAACAAATACATAGTCATTCCATGGCATTACATCACCACCTTCAGCCCTTGCAATCAGTGGCATTTTTATAATATCCTTTTCAGGAATTTGACACAACACATCAGCCACAGCATTAATTTCTTTTTTTCTCTCTTCAATAATATTTGAAATTACCAATTTATCATCTACCACAAAAGTAATATCACGCGTAAAAATCTGATTCAATCCTTTGATATTTTTTGGTCTACATACTTTAATACCATACTTTTCAAAAACAGCAACAAATGCATCCATCTCCCTTCTAATATCTTCTTCAATGGGATAAGTTCCTGCCAATATATGTGCTCTTGATTTAGGGTCAATGCATTTGGAAAGTGTTGGCACACCCCCAAAGTCCTTTACTATTCCGACAATTACCATTGCCAAAGAAGCCGTTTCATTATTTATTTTCAGATGAATCATTTCTGTTTGCAAATTTAATTTTTTAATTCTGCTTTTTACCAAAATTCATAATAGGATATTAAGGTATAATTATTAACAATTTATTGCTCATATAATAGTTATATTATCGGTACAATACTACATTAGTATTTGTATTTTTGGATTTATATGAATGTAAGATTAAAAACATCAAAAACGAAAAGTAGATTCAGATTTTCTAGAATTACTGCCCCTTTAAAAAACAAAAAAAACCATAAAAAGTTAGGGATTATTATTCTGCTACTTACTTCTTATCTACTTATTGCTTTTATTTCTTTTTTGTTTAATTGGACAAACGATTTGGATAAAATAAGCGGAACGTGGGCTCAGGTAATCAGCAACTCTAAAATAATAGTGGAGAATAGTCTGGGAAAATTAGGCGCATTGGTTGCACATTGGTTTATTTATCAGGGTTTTGGAATTTCTTCTTTTATCCTTATTGCATTACTAATTATTATTGGACTTAAACTTTTGAAAATACAGACCTTACCATTAGGTAAATCAATCAAACATGGATTGCTGGCAATGATTTGGATATCCATATTTTTAGGGCATTTCTTTAATGCTGATAATTTGATTTTAGGCGGTGGAGTTGGCTATGAAAGCAATATTTGGCTTAACGGCATGATTGGTTCAATTGGAACTAAATTATTGCTTGTTGTCTGTTTAATTGTAATTTGGTTTCCAGCTATAAAAATTAATTTTTCATTTTTGAAAGTCTGGTTAAACAAATTAAAACCTACTACAAGAATAGATACTGAAACAAAAATAGAAGTAGAAGAAGAGGAAAAGGAAAAGAAAGAGGACATCATCAATACACCTCCTGAAATTAAAGTAGTTCAGCCAGAAATAGTTAATGAAGAGAAAGCAAAAAAACCAGAAGAGGAAGCTCAACAGAAATCAGATGATTTGAGTATGGAAGTAACTGAAAGTGAAAAGGAAGAAACCCTATCAGAGAAAGAAATAAAAGATAAACTGAAAGAATTGGGAGATTACGACCCTACTTTGGAACTATCTGAATATAAGATGCCGGGAATTGATTTACTGAAAGATTATGGAGAAAGTGAAATAAAAATAGACAAAGAGGAGTTGGAAGCAAATAAGGAAAGAATTGTGGAAACGCTTGGAAATTATAGCATAGGCATTGACTCTATAAAAGCCACCATTGGGTCCACTATCACTCTTTATGAAATTGTGCCAGAAGCAGGAATTAGAATCTCGAAAATTAAAAACCTGGAAGATGATATAGCCCTTAGCTTGGCAGCAGAAGGAATTAGAATTATAGCCCCAATTCCTGGAAGAGGAACCATTGGTATTGAAGTACCTAATAAAAACAAGAATATAGTTTCCATGTTTGATGTGCTATCCTCTGAAAAGTTTCAGAATAGTAAAATGGAATTACCAATTGCTTTTGGGAAAACCATATCTAACGAAACCTATGTAGTGGATTTAGCAAAAATGCCTCACCTGCTTATGGCGGGTGCAACTGGGCAAGGGAAATCAGTTGGGCTGAATGTAGTCTTGGCATCCTTATTGTATAAAAAGCACCCATCACAAATTAAGTTTGTATTGGTTGATCCAAAGAAAGTAGAACTATCACTTTTTAATAAAATTGAAAGACATTATTTGGCAAAACTCCCTGATTCGGAAGATGCAATAATTACCGATACCAAAAAGGTGGTGAATACCATAAAATCCCTTTGCATTGAGATGGACGAAAGATACGACTTGTGCAAGCAAGCACATTGTAGAAATATTGTGGAATACAATAAAAAGTTTATCGCACGAAAGCTAAATCCAAATGATGGACATAGATTTTTACCATACATAGTTTTGATTATTGATGAGTTTTCTGATTTAATAATGACAGCAGGAAAAGAGATTGAAACCCCTATTGCCCGCCTTGCACAATTGGCTCGTGCCATTGGTATTCATTTGATTGTAGCTACGCAAAGACCATCTGTAAATGTAATTACAGGACTTATAAAAGCCAACTTCCCAGCAAGGGTTGCTTTTAGGGTAACTTCATCCACTGATTCCAGAACAATTATGGATAGTAAAGGAGCCGAACAATTAATAGGAATGGGCGATATGCTAATTTCAACTGGCAGTGATTTATCGCGTTTGCAATGCGCTTTTATTGATACTCCTGAGGTAGATGCTATTTGTGATTATATTGGCGCGCAAAGGGCTTACCCTGATGCGCATATGCTGCCAGAATTTGTTGGAGAAGCAGAAACAGCTAATGGCGATATTAATTTAGATGAAAGAGATGCCTTGTTTGATGATGCGGCAAGAGTAATTGTAAAGCACCAACAGGGCTCCACCTCTATGATACAAAGAAGATTAAAACTGGGATACAACCGAGCAGGAAGAATAATAGATGAACTGGAAGCAGCCGGAATTGTTGGTCCTTTTGAAGGTAGTAAAGCAAGGCAAGTATTGGTTCGTGATGAAATGGCTTTGGAGGAATTAATAAATACATTAAACAATTAAGATGAAAAAGATAATTACTTTATTTTTAAGTATTTGTATAAGCTTAACTAATGCAATAGGGCAAGATAAATTAGCTACTGATATATTAGCAAAATTAAGTGAAACCACAAAAATATACAGTTCTATTAGTATAGAATTTGACCACATTTTCACTAACAAAAGTGCTGGAATAAATGAGAAAAGTAGAGGAAAATTGGATTTGAAAGGTGAAAACTTTAGGATTGATATGCCTCAGCAACTCATAATAAATAATGGCACTACGCATTGGATTTATTTGAAAGAAATGAATGAGGTGCAAATTATGGATTATGACTTGGAAGATGAAGATGCCCTAAGCCCCAACAAACTTTTTACCGTTTATGATGAAGACTATAAAAGCGCTTATGTAGAGGCAAAATCAGTTAATGGAGTGCGAATTCATATCATTGACCTTTTCCCAAAGGAAAGTGGCCCAATTATGAAAATACGATTAACGATAAATGCACTAAAAAGCCAAATAAGTATTTTAGCACTTTACGATAAAAATGGAGGAATTTACACCTACAATATTAAAAGTTTTAAAACCAATCAAGAACTCCCTCCTTTTAACTTTAATACTACCAACTATCCAGATGTTGAGGTAATTGATTTGAGGTAAAAAGACAGAAACCAGTAGACAGTATTCAGTAGATAGACAATAGTCCTTATAATAATATGTCATAGCAAATTTTGGAACAAAATGTAGCTACCTTAACAAAATCATTATAATTATGAAAAATAAAAGTCAAAAAAATATTTTAATAGTAGTGGCAATTCTATTGTCTATTCCACTTATTGCAATGCAATTCACAGATGAAGTTTCATGGACAATCTTAGATTTTGTAGTAATTGGTATCCTATTGCTAAGCATAGGGTTCATCTGTGAGCTTACTATCAGGAAAGTAAGTAAAATAAAGCACAGGATTGCGATATGCATAACAATTCTTGTAGTATTTCTACTCATTTGGGCAGAACTTGCAGTTGGAATTTTCGGGACACCATTTGCCGGAAGCTGAAAGTAAATCAAAAACTATGCAACTAATGAAGTGGCTATCTCTTTTTAGATTGCTTCATTTCGTTCGCAATGACAAAAAGGAAAAGGGAGATCCTTCACATGAGTTCAGGATGACAGTTGTATTTTATTTTGCATCCAAATAGCTCTGCAAAATAATTGCAGCACTTACCTTGTCAATAAGGGATTTATCTCTTCTTTTCATTTTTTTTATTCCAGCATCCAAGATGCTTTGTTTTGCAATTTTTGAAGTAAAGCGTTCATCTATTCTTTCAATAGGAATTTGAGGGTGTTTTTTAGATAGTTTTTCTACAAACTTTTCTGTCATTTCTGTACTATCGGTTGAGCTTCCATCTAGGTTTTTCGGCTCACCCACTACAAAGCAATCTATTTCTTCTTTTTCTATTAAATCTTTTAGAAAAGTAAAAATATTTGGCGTATCAATTGTGGTCAGCGCAGAAGCAATCATTTGCAAAGAATCGGTGATTGCTATTCCTACTCTTTTTTTTCCGTAATCAATTCCTATGGCTTTTGCCACTATTGTTTAACGATTTGGTAAGTAATATTTTCTGGTAATACTTCTATCAAATAAGTCCCAGAACTAAATTTAGAAATATCAAAATTCCATTTTTTAGCACTGATATACTTAGCAGATTTTATCACTTTTCCATTTACATTCAAGATATTGATTTGGTGATTTTGATTATTGTTAAAAGTGATAGTAAATATTCCCATTGTAGGATTAGGGAATAGTTTGATATCTGCATAATTTTCAGCAACCGACAAAGTATTCAAATCAATTGGCGGAAAAACAATATAATCAATCCAAGCACAATCTTGCCCATTGGAGTTAGAGCCATCTTTATCATACTCCCATTTAAAAATATTTGGACCCACCCCCACCGGATAAGTTGCTAAAGTCCATGGTTTATTCCCTGACCATTCTGACATTTTTGCCCCATTTATTTTGAACTTCAGAAAATCATAATCTTCCTCTGATGAAACAGAATAATAGAAAGAAATATCTCCGGCAGCCAAAACATTTACACTTATGAAAAGTTCCGATTCTTCTCCATCAGGCAATCCGTCAAAAGATTGGCTACAAAACACTCCTTCATAGGGTTGCATGCTATCAATAAGCCAAGGGAAATTATTATGTGTCCAAGCATAATTAGTGAAATTTCCTGTTTCATAATCTTCATCAATAACACCAATTACTTCTGAAAAAATAAAGCTGTAATTGCAAGTTCCGTTTCCGAAATCAAAAGGAAACTGAGCTAAAGTTCCTAAAGGCGTAAGCGCATCAATATCAATAGTAAATACAGCATTTGAAGATTGATTAATAATTAGATTATTGATATTAACTACAGGAGAAGTTACAGTTACAAAACTATTTAAACAGGATAAGTTTGCAATCAGATTACTAACGTCCGCATGGCCAGAATTTACTGCTTCTACAACCAATTCTACAGTTTCTCCAGCATCTAATTTCCCGTTTCCATTTCCTGTTGTAGCATCATCAATAGTAAAGGAAATATGTCCTAAAAGTGGTGCATTTAGCACAAGTTGAATATAAGAAACCCAAGAGTTTCCACTTGCATCAGTTACATCTAGCTGAAATTGTACTTGATGCTGATCTGGAACTAAATTATCTACAGTAAAAGTGAAAGCATTTGTAATGCTTGCAGTTTGGTTTGCATTTACTCCAGTAGTAAAATCCAAACTATCAGTAATAGCTATATACTGATTATTTGTACTGAGTTTCACACTTACATTATTAGCATTTATTGAACCTAAATTCTGTAAATCCACATCCAAATGAATAACCTCTCCGTAATCAACTAGTCCATTATTATTTCCAAAACTATCATCAATTAAATAATTAGGGCAAATCACAAATGGTGCATTAGAAGAAATAACAGAAACTGAACCAATATATGGCTCACGGAATTGTTTGGTAACCACAACATCAGCCATACCTAGATTGGTAAAAGGTAAAAAACTCAAAGTCACCATTCCGCTTTGCCCAACAATTTGTGCATCTAGTAATACGCCATTCATTGAAATTGCAACATAAGCATGTTCTTCTACAGTTACATTTAAAGTTGATGTTCCTAAAGGAACAGCCGAAAGATGACTTACGTTCATGGCAGAAGGGACTCCAATATAAGGCATTACAGAAGGGTCGCCCATCAAATGATAAATTTCCCAATAGTATTGCTCAGAGCCAGCAGCTTGGGTTACTGCTAAATTTCCAGAATGTAGCATTTGCCCTTGCGTTATAAACCAATCAGATTGCTGCTCCCCATTTTCATGAAAAATACAGTCGTAAATTCCTAAACCAGTTTGTGCATAAGTAGGATTAGTTGGCGGAGGAGTAGTTCCATTTCCAACACCCCACCAATAATCTTCATCCCAATAAGTATTATTACTCCCGCCAATATAACCAACTGCCCCTTTACTATTTGCACGCAAAAGTGCTTCCCCAAAACATTCTGGTACATCAAATTTGTTTGATTGACAACAATTTCCTATCATTAATCCATACTCATTCGCATTTTGCAGAGATGGTACATCAGATGTTGAAAAGCTTGGATCGGACCAACCAGAAGAACCACAATGAGCTGTATAATTTGCAAAACCAACTCCCCCACTCACATCAGCAATAATTGCAGCAGAAGCTTGTGGCATATCAGAAGTTATTGGGCTTCCTGAGCCATATAAATAAGTGTAGGAAGTAATACCGTGAGCGAGATTGAAATAATAATCTGTTCCATAGTTTATTTGCCCATTTCCATAGGTTGGAGCCATAGACGCATCTACTCCTGCTACCATTACCACTTCATCTAAATAAGCAGGATTAGGCATTGTATATTGCTCGTATTCCATTGTTTTCAAAATCTGTGGAGTTAACTGCTCAGGCATAGTAGCTGAAAATCTACCATAATACATTTCTGGATAAAAATCTCCTCCTCCATCAAATTCACAATAATACATATCTGCAAGGTGAGTACCTGTATTGCCATTAAAAGAAGGCACTTGAGCTTCATCTCCTACAATTAAAAGATAAGTTGGAGCAGGATCGTTCACTGTTGCATTATCATACATGTTTTTGATAAATGCCTTAATAGAAGTTGTAGTGCTTCCAACTGCTGGATCGTTTGTGTACCCTTCTACAACTTCAAATCCTTTTTTTGTTTTCCACTCCACAAATGGCTGTAAAGTAGATTGAAACATTGAGTCAGCAATAATTACATATTTTATTGGATAAGTGGTTATTACATCCTTTGTTGGAAGTGGTAGGTAATTTACAAATTGCTTGAATTGATGCTCAAAATTAGGGTTGAAATATTGCTTTCTAATTGCTAAGTCTCTCTCATAATCTGCATTTTTGAAAAGAATTTTTACTTCTATCTTGCTAATAATTTTAAGTTCGTTGGTTACAGGATTATAACTAAAAGGAGATATATTTAATCGAGCCATTTCTTGCCCCCTCATTTTTCCTAATACATCAATTGTTACAATTGGGTTCTCGCTAAATTGATTGATCTGATAAAAATCTCTATCATAAATAAAAGGAACATCCTTAGCATTATCACCCTTTGATATAGATGGTTGATTAGGAAAAATTGGAAGTGTAATTCCGTAATCGCTTAAAGAAATAAGTTGTTCCTCTTTATTTACAATCTTAAATACTACCTCTGCACTAGAAGGAATACGAAATAGCTTTTTCAATTCTGGTAATTCTGCTTTTCCATAATCAGAATTGGCAGCATATCCGCCAACAAAAAGTTTTATAAAATCACCTTCTTTTATCTTGATTAGTTTTGCATCTAAGCCTGAAAAATTATTTACAAATGAAAACTCCGTCAGCGATTTATTGGTGATTTCAAAATAATTATGCTCCTCATTCAGCTTAATTTCTTCAGAAAAAGAAAGAAAAAAAGTAACCAAAAGAGTCGTTAGAAGTAGGCTTAGTTTTTTCATATTAGTTTGTTTAATGCAAATTTAAGAAAATTACATAGAGAAAGATTAATTCTCAAAACAATATCTTATATGTTCAAAAAAGAATCAAAAATCGAAACTTTTTAAATTTATTAGCGTATAAGGTGGAGGTTTGCGGATTATTCCGCTTTTTTTTATGTCTTTTTTTAAACCTTCCTTTTATATTATTGCATTCTATATTTTCAAATTGTTACATTAAACTTTTATCTTTGCCCTTATGAATTCACAATGGAAACAAATAATTGAAACCGCTTGGGAAAATAGGGATTTACTAAAAGAATCTGTCACCAAGGAGTGTATTCGAACAATAATTGAGGAAATAGATAAAGGAAGGTTGCGTATTGCTGAGCCAACAAGGGATGGATGGCAAGTAAATGACTGGCTAAAAAAAGCAGTTATTCTTTATTTTCCCATTCAAAAAATGGAAACTACCCAAATTGGCCCTTTAGAATTTCATGATAAAATGAAACTCAAAGGCGATTATGAAAAATTAGGGGTTAGAGTGGTTCCTCATGCAATTGCTCGCTATGGTGCTTATTTAGCACCAGGTGTAATTATGATGCCCTCCTATGTGAATATTGGTGCTTATGTAGATAGTGGAACTATGGTGGATACTTGGGCAACAGTAGGATCTTGTGCGCAAATTGGGAAGAATGTTCACCTGTCAGGAGGGGTTGGTATTGGTGGCGTACTGGAACCCGTACAAGCTGCACCCGTTATTATTGAAGATGATGCTTTTATTGGCTCTCGTTCCATAGTAGTGGAAGGAGTGAAAATTGAAAAAGAAGCAGTATTGGGAGCTAATGTAGTTTTAACAGCTTCCACTAAAATTATTGATGTAAGTAGAGAAGAAAAAGTTGAATATAAAAAGGTAATTCCATCTCGTTCGGTTGTAATTCCTGGCACCTACAATAAAGAATTCCCGGCAGGAAATTATGGTGTGCCATGCGCCCTTATTATTGGTAAGCGTAAAGAAAGTACTGATAAAAAAACCTCTTTAAATAATGCACTTAGAGAATATAATGTAGCTGTATAATGCGAATAGGATTTGATGCAAAAAGAGCTTTTTTTAACAATACCGGTTTAGGTAACTATTCTCGTGATAGTATTCGTTTACTTTCTCAATTTTATACTGACAACAAATACTTTTTATACACACCAAAAAATACTAAAAACAGCCGTTTATCTTTTTTAAAAGACCGAGATAATACATTTATCCGAACACCACAATCCTTGCTTAATAAAGCTTTAAAATCCTATTGGAGAAGCAAGAGTATCGTCCGTGATTTATTCACTAACAAAATCGATATTTATCACGGATTAAGCCATGAGCTTCCTTTGGGGATTGAAAAAACATCGATCAAAACGGTAGTAACTATACATGATCTTATTTTTATTCGTTACCCCCATTTATTCAGGCTTATTGATCGAAAAATCTATAATAAGAAATTCAAATCAGCATGTTTAAGGGCGAATAAAATTATTGCAGTGAGTCAGCAAACCAAACAAGATATCATTGATTTCTTTTTCATTCCTGAAGAAAAAATTGAAGTAGTTTATCAAGGGTGTAATGCTATTTTTCAAAATGAAATTACAGCCAATAAGAAACAAGAAACACAAATAAAGTATAATTTACCAAAGGACTATTTACTTTATGTTGGCAGTATTGAAGAGCGTAAAAACCTCCTCACACTACTTAAAACCTTAAAAGGATTACCTAATCAAAAGCTTGTCGTAATTGGCAATGGAAAGGCTTATAAAATAAAATGTTTACGCTTTATTTCTGAACACAATTTATCAGATAGAGTAGCTTTTTTAAGTGGCCTTGAGATAGAAGAAATGGCCGCTATTTACCAAAGTGCACAGATGCTCATCTATCCTTCCATTTTTGAAGGATTTGGCATCCCAATTCTGGAAGCTTTATTTTCTAAGACTCCTGTAATCACATCAAAAGGGGGTTGTTTTTCTGAAGTTGGAGGACCTAACACAAAATACATCAACCCGCTATCGGTTGAGCAAATAAAAACAGCTATTCTTGAAATTCAAAACTCGGAAGCACTACAAAACACAATGACTGAAAAAGGTTTTGAGTACGCACAAAACTTTACTGATGATAAAATTGCAACAAACTTAATGGAGGTTTACAAAGGACTATAAATGGAAAAACTCACTGCAATAATACCAACTGGAAATGAAGAGCATAATATTGTAGCTGCAATAAAATCTGTTGATTTTGCAGATGAAATAATGGTAGTAGATTCTTTTAGCAAAGATGCAACTGTACAACTTGCAACCCCACTTGCAGACACAATTTTACAAAGAGAGTATGAAAACTCTGCATCACAAAAAAACTGGGCCATTCCTCAAGCAAAACATAAGTGGATATTACTTTTAGATGCAGATGAAAGAGTTACCCCTGAACTTAAAAAAGAAGTGCTTTCTATCATCAATTCAAATACTGATTATAGTGGGTTTTGGATTAAACGCCAAAACTATTTCATGGGAAAAAAAGTACGCTTTAGTGGATGGCAAGGCGATAGGGTTATTCGGTTATTTATTCGGGATAAGTGTAAATATGAAAACAAGCATGTGCATGCTGAAATCATCAGTGATGGAAAAATTGGAAGTCTGAACAATATATTAATGCACAATACTTTTAAAACTAAAGAAGCATATCTGAAAAAATTAAAACGATATGCTCGGTGGCAAGCTAAAGATTATGAGGCAAGAATTCCTACTATTACATTTTTCCATACGCTTATTAAACCTACTTTTCGTTTTATTAAACATTATATTTTGCAATTAGGTTTTTTTGATGGTTATGCTGGTTTTATCATATCATTATATCAAGCAAAGGCTGTTTGGATGCGCTATACCTTTTTAAAAGAATACCGAGATGCAAACAAAGATTAACAAAGCATTAGCCACATTACAAACTGGAGGCACCATCCTTTATCCTACAGATACTATTTGGGGGATAGGCTGTGATGCTACAAATCCTAATGCAATTGCCAAAATTTACAAAATCAAAAAAAGGATAGAAAGTAAAGCGCTTATTTCGTTAGTTTGTAATAAAATGCAACTACAAAATATTACAAATTCAATTCCTGATTTTGACATTACTACAAAACCCACCACTATTATTTACCCTAATATTACTGGATTAGACACTTCCTTATTGGGAGTGGATG
>DUAL01000219.1 GCA_012960835.1 Flavobacteriales bacterium
CAGGGCAACTAGCAACACTTACTTCTGGCCAATTAGTGAAATATCCTGATGTGCCAGCGCATTCTGGTTATTATGATGCTTTTGGCTTGTCTAGTACAGGAAAAATCGAATACTGTTTTTATGATGATGCTAACCCTACAGATGAGACATGCTTTACAGTAACCTTTATTGCTGTTACAGGTATTGAAGAAAATCCAACAAACAACTAATCATAAAAAGATAGAATATATTTACAATAGTTATGAAAACCCTATGCTGAAAAGTATAGGGTTTTGTTTTATAACAAAATCATTCATTTTATTAGATTTGTTTTTTTAAAACTAGCAAGCAAATGATAACACACATTAAAGGAAAACTGATAGAAAAAACACCAACTTATGTAGTGATTGATTGTAATGGAATTGGCTACAAACTACATATTTCCTTACAAACTTTTTCTAGCATAAAAGAGGAGAATTGCATGTTATTTACCCACCTTTCAGTAAAGGAAGATTCGCACACTCTTTATGGTTTTTCTGATGAAGATGAACGTGCACTTTTTAGAGCACTGATTTCCGTTTCAGGAGTAGGCCCTAGCACAGCACAAGTGGTTTTATCCACTTTTTCGCCAAATGAAACAAAACAATACATTATTACAGCAGATGTTGCAGCTCTGCAATCTGTGAAAGGAATTGGGGCTAAAACTGCCCAGAGAATAATTATCGATTTGAAAGATAAGTTAGGCAAAGGAATTACTACTACTGATATTCATCTTTATCAGGACAATGATTTAAGAATGCAAGCGTTATCTGCATTAGTTGCATTGGGCTTTAGCAAAAAAGTAGCCGAGCAAAAAGTAGATAAAACCCTCAGAAACAGCTCTGAAGACTTGTCTGTGGAAGCTTTGGTGAAGTCGGCTTTAAGCCAAATGTAATTGCTATTGATTATTATTTATCAGATTTGAACAAAAGAATTTTTTATATAAGTTTTGTGCTTTTTTTTGTAATGTTATCGGCTGAGAGCTTTGCACAGTCTTCTGCCGATACTACAAAAACAGACACTACTTTGGCGTATCCTTTTTCTGGAATAGAGAGTGGAGGTTTGTACATGAATAATCCGAGTATTTTCAGCACTTTCGTGGAGTATGACCCCATTACCAATCAGTATTATGAGTGGCAAAGAATAGGTAGCAGAAATGTGGGCATTCCTAGAGTAATGAGTTTTCAAGAATATCAAGAGTATCAGTTGGAAAAATCTACTCGAACTTATTGGGACTTGCGAACGGGAGAGAGAAAAGTTAGGCAAACTTCTTCTTTTGGCCTGCCGAAACTCTACATTGGCGGACAAGCTTTTGATCGGCTTTTTGGGGGTAATACAGTCGATATTCGTCCGCAAGGCTCTGCTGAATTGATATTTTCTTTAAGGGTAAATCGTTTGGATAACCCTTCCTTGCCAGAAGAACAAAGAATGACCACTTCCTTTGATTTTGTGGAAAAAATACAAATGAATGTAATTGGTAAAATTGGAGAAAAATTAAAATTAACTACCAATTATAATACCGAAAGTACTTTTGATTTTGAAAATCAAATGAAGCTGGAATATACAGGAAGTGAGGATGAGATTATTAAAAAATTGGAAGTAGGTAATGTTTCTCTGCCCCTAAATGGAACCCTCATTACCGGCAGTACTTCCCTTTTCGGGATGAAGGCGCAATTACAATTTGGAAGAACAACCATTACAAGTATTTTGTCCCAACAAAAAAGTAAAACCTCAGAAGTAGAGGTAAGTGGTGGGGCGCAAACCACAGAATTTGATATTTATGCCGACCAGTACGAATCGAACAAACATTATTTTCTTACGCACTATTTTAAAGAGCAATATGATGCGGCACTTTCCAATTTACCATTTGTAAATTCTGGAATAAATATTACAAAAATTGAGGTATGGATTACCAACAAAACAGGAACTACTGAGAACACCAGAAATATTGTTTCCTTTCTGGATTTAGGAGAGACAGAAGTATATAATAATGATCCTAATTTTGTAAATGGGTTAAAGCCAAATCAACAATTTCCTTGTCCGTGTCCTGACAATGTAAAGGCAAATTATTTATACGATAACTTACTCAACAATTTTAATGCAGCAAGAGATATTAATCAAGTAAATAATACTTTCGGACCTTTTTCCTTTATCTTTAAAGCGGCCCAAGATTATGAAAAATTGGAAAGGGCAAGACTACTAACCTCATCAGAATATACCTTGAATTCTCAACTTGGATACATCTCTTTAAATCAAGCACTAAATAATGATGAGGTGCTTGCGGTAGCTTTTCAGTACACTATTGGCAATAATATTTTTCAGGTGGGGGAACTCAGCACCACAGGCCCCACTGCCCCGGATGCACTTTTTGTAAAACTGCTGAAAGGAACTAACTTCTCTCCAAAATTACCTAATTGGGATTTGATGATGAAAAACATCTATGCTATTGGGGCTTATCAGATGAGCCAAAATGATTTTATTTTAGATGTGATTTATGAAAATACGGAAGAATCCGGAGGACTTACCAATTACATTCCAGAAGGTGTTTTGGATGGAATTCCACTTATAAAAGTTTTGAATTTAGATAATTTAAATGCCCAACAAGACAAGCAATCAGATGGTGTTTTTGATTTTATAGAGGGTATTACCGC
>DUAL01000220.1 GCA_012960835.1 Flavobacteriales bacterium
TTTACTAGAAATAACACCTCTAATTGTAAACCGTATTGTAAACTCTAGATTTCAAAGAATTAATGTTCAAATATATAAAATTTATTTGTAGGGATGGGGAGGATTACCTATAGTCCCTTTTTACATGATTACAGCAAAATTAGATTATTTATTCTTCACATATTTCTCCAGCCACTGATCTTGTTCCCAAAGTATATGTAAGATACTTTCCTTAGCTCGATATCCATGGCTTTCATTAGGTAACATAACTAGTCTTACTTTAGCTCCTAATCCTTTAAGTGCATTAAAATATCTAGTACTTTGCATAGGATAGGTTCCTGAATTATTATCCGCTTCACCATGGATAATAAGCAATGGTGTCTTCATTTTATCTGCATGCATAAACGGAGACATATTGTAATACACGTCAGGTGCCTCCCAATAATTTCTTTCCTCACTCTGGAACCCAAAAGGTGTCAATGTTCTATTGTAGGCACCACTTCTAGCAATTCCCGCAGAAAAAAGATTAGAATGAGAAAGTAAATTTGCCACCATAAATGCTCCATAGCTATGTCCACCAACACCTATGCGTTTTCTATCGATATATCCCAGTTCATCCACAGCATCAATAGCAGCTTTTGCATTAGATACCAATTGCTTTCGAAAAGAATCATTTGGTTCATCATCACCCTCACCAACTATAGGAAATGTTGCTTTATCTAAGACAACATAACCTTTAGTAACCCAATAAATTGGAGAACCATAATGAGGATAAGTGAATTTGTTTGGATTAGAAGTCTTTTGTGCAGCACTCGCTTGATCTTTAAACTCCCTAGGATATGCCCATAAGATCATTGGCATTTTTTCTTTTTTGTCCATGTCATATCCTAACGGTAAATATAAAATACCTGAAAGATTTAATCCATCTTCTCTTTTATAATCTATTACTTCTTTATGAATACCCTGAATACTTTTAAAAGGATTAGGAAAATTTGTTAATTGAGAAAGAGTTTTTTTATTTAAATCTCTAATAAAGTAATTAGGTTATTCATTAGGAGATTCTATTCTCACCAACAGTTGATTCTTTTCAGCATCATAATTGTTAATATTTTCGAGTTTATCAGTATATTCGGATTGATACAACCTACTTACTTTCTTTGAAGAAAGATTCATTTGATCAATAAACGGAAACTGTCCTTTTTCAGAATATCCTGCTCCATTCAAAAAAGTATTACCTTCCTCAAGAACTAGAACATAACTTCCCATTTTGTTTCTTGTAGTAACAAAATTTCCGGGTTCAGTATATCTATTCTGATAATTTCTATCAAAAAGTATTTCTGCCTCAAAAGTAATTTCAGATGGATTAAACAGATATGTTTTTGTATTCCTTGTGTTCCACCAATAATCATAAATAATTGCTGTACTATCATTCCCCCAAATAGCAGACCTAAATCTATTAATGGTTTTTATCAAACTCTTAGCTTTCCCATTGAATGGAGGATCCAGTTGAAAAACTTCATCTCTATATACAACTTCTTTTTCTGGATTACCTCCATCAAGTGCTTGAATGAATATTAAACTTGCTGGCTTATCATTCCTCCAATTAAACTTTCTCTTTCCTTTACGAACAGACATAAATCCTTTTGGCAGATCTTCTATCAAAGGCACCTCAACAACTGTTTCTATTTTCTTACCATACTTAGTGTAAATAACTGCTTTAGAAGGGAATCTGTAATAAGGAACAAGATATGAGAATGGTTTCTCAATAGTTGTTACCATTACATATTCCCCATCTGGAGAAAAGTCTATCCTATTGTACATTGCTTTTGACAGCCATTTTATATTTTCCCCATTTAATGCAACCTTGTATAAATCAAAGTTATGCTCATCATTTTTGTTTTTTAACAAATCTTGATATGTTCTATTTTGTGCTTTCTTTCCATCATTTATAGAGACAATAGGACCGATAGGAATAGATTCCTCTGTGTTAATAATATCCTGCTTTGTATTAGGAATCATTTTTACTAAAATCGATTTACTATCCTCAAACCAATTTATTACATCCCTCAAATTAGCATTCACTTTTGGTTCAGTTAGTTTCTTTGATAAATTACTATTTAAGTCAAGTACCCAAACTTCAACTCCAAAAGACGTTGTGTTGGTAAATGCCAACTTTTTTTGATCAGGAGAAAAACTAAAATTAGATAACTTTGGGTCCGGTGGTAATCCACTCACCTGAAACAAATTAGAGTGATTAATAAGGTCCTTAGTTTTTAAGTTATTATAATAAGTTACTCTACTTCCAATATTAGTTTTTGGGTCAATTCTTAATCCGGCTAGTCTCAATTCTTCTTTTGATAAATCTTCAATACTTTTAAAAGGATCTCGATATAGAAGAATCATAAAATCTTTACTATCATTAACAAGTACTGATGGAGCTAAAGGCACATCCACAAGTTCTAATATTTCTTTTGAAGGTTTTTGATATGTTAATGATACTTGCGCACCTACTTCTAATACTAATAAAACCAAAAATATGAATATATATAGCCGTTTTTTCATTGAAACAAAAGTATAAAAAAAGTCGGGATGAGAGGACGACATTTTACTAGATTAACCTACTCAAAAGGTACCCGAATAGGTCCCTCGCATTTTCATTTGCTTTAGAACTCTGA
>DUAL01000221.1 GCA_012960835.1 Flavobacteriales bacterium
TATTGCGAAGTGTTGCTAAATTTAGACAGTAGTTATACAGCTTCTGAGATATTTGGCTTCCCTGATGATCTTAAGCTTAAATCATCCATGACATTGTTTGCCAAAGTTTCAGCAAAGGATTCGGTTTTTCATCAAGTTGTTAATCAGTACTTTGATGGTGAGTTTGATAGCAAGACTATTAATTTAATAAATCAATAAACATTGTGTTTTTAATTATTTTATAAATAATTGAATAAGCATACTTTCATAAATGCGTTCAGCTTCTTCTTCATCCCCATTGGCTTCAGTTATCGCTTCAGAATATAGTTTTGGTATTCTATTTTCAGGCTCTAAATGATAAGTTAGTTTATCAAGCCCATCTAAAAGTTTTTCAGGATCAATAGGGTTTTTGGGCGTGTAATCAATTTTTTCTCCAAAATTCTCTCCACACTCATTACAGTGGTCAGTTCCGTTTTGCCCGTATTTGCAGCCACCCCACACCCATTCCCTTGATTCATTATTTTTTTTATGACCTTCGTCCGATATAAGACCATATGCAATAGGTAACGTAGATGTAGAGCCACAATGAGGGCATTTTTTTCTTTGATTAGTCATATCTTTGTACAGTTATCTAGCAAAAGACTGTTAATTAGTTTAATAATTCCATAATTCGTGTTTATTCCAAAATTCTTCAGCTTTTTTACTTATGTCATTATCAGAGCTTTCATAAGCCTTCTTAATCCAGTGTTTGGATTTTACATAGTCTTTAACGTCATCTTTTTGATGGTGTATTTTGCCTAGTTCATATTGAGCTTTTGCATAACCTTTATCGGCTGCTTTACCATACCATTTAGTTGCCTCTTTAAAAGTGCCACGGTTGCTATTTACAACTCCTACATTGAACATGGCTGTTATGCTGCCATTTTCAGCGGCTTTGATATACCATTTAATTGCTTTATTTGGATCTTTTAGTTCTTGGAAATACATGTGTCCTAATTTAAATTGTGCATCCAAATTATCTTTTTCGGCAGCTTTAGAAATCCATTCAATTGCCTTGTTTGGATCTTTGAGTACACCTTGCCCTGAGTTATACATTTCACCTGCACTTAATTGTGCTTGTGAATTATCTTGTTCTGCGGCTAATAAAAACCACTTTATGGCTTCTTTATAATCGGTATCTACATCCTTATCATTGCTGAAAATTTCCCCTAAAATATTTTGAGAGAAATCACTTCCAAGTTTGGCGCTAACTTTGAACCATTTTATGGCTTCATCTATATTTTCATCTTCAAAATACCAATCACCCAGAGTTTCTGATGCATGTTCATAACCATTACTAGAAGACTTTTTTAGTAACTCTATACCTTTGTTGAGATTTTTGGTTTTCCCTACTCCATTAGCATACATAAACCCTAAATTGTACTGAGCTTTTGCATGATCAGATTCTGAGGCTTTATGGTAGTATTTAAATGCTTTTTTATAATTTTTACTTACTAAATCTCCATCTTCATATATCTCACCGAGTTCATTTTGAGCATCGGAAAAGTTTTGATCTGCTGATTTATGTAGCCAATCTAATTGCTCTTTAGTGTCTATATCCATATCATCTCTATGTATGAATAGCATATATTGTGAATAAGCATCACCCTGTTTAGCCGCCTTATAAAACCACTTAGAGGCTTCTTTGTGGTTTTTTACTACACCCTGGCCTTTAAGATGTATATCGCCTAAAAATCTTTGAGCCGTAACTAAGCCCTGTTCAGCTGATTTTTGGAACCATTTATTAGCTTCTTTGTAATTTTTGAGTACGCCATTACCGTAATAGTATTTCTTGCCTAAGTTTGATTGTGCGTACATTTCACCTTGTTTAGCCGCCTTACGATACCACTTAATGGCGTGCTTTATATCTTTGGCAACACCTTTTCCATTCTGGTATCTAGTTCCTAAGTGATTTTGCGCACTAATATTGCCTTGATTGGCCGCTTTACGAAACCATTTTGTTGCTTCTTTTTGATCTTCAGCAACAATGTCGCCATTGGAGTAAAGTGAACCTAAATTAGCCTGTGCAATATTGTGCTCTTGTTTTGCTGATTTTTTATATAGTTCAATGGCTTTTTTAGAGTTTTTTTTCACACCTTTGCCATTCAAATAAAGCACACCCAAGTTATTTTGAGAATAAGAATTTCCTTGTTCTGCAGATTTTTTGTAAAGTTCAACTGCTAGTTTCAAATTTTTATCAAAACCATCAAGTCCACGTTCATATCTCACAGCTAACTGAAATTGAGCATTAGCATCTTCATATTTAGTTGCTTTCTTATACCAAGTTGCAATTTCATCATCATCAACCTGTTTAATGTTTATTCCATCTTCTTTAAGTATTGATGCTTCAGAGTTGTTTTCTTGTGTTTTGTATAATTTTGAATTATTAAACTCAAGAGAGCCTTCTGTATCTTCACTCATAGGAGTAAGTATGTCTGACCAATCTATTTTCATTCTTCATTCCTTGTGTTTTAAATGTAGTCTTTAAAAAGTTCTAAAACCTCAGGGCTCTCTTTTAGTTTATCAATCGCTCTAATTTTGATCCTTCTAACGGTTTCTTTACCCTTGCCAGTAAATTTAGCAATTTCTGCTAATGACATTGGCTTTT
>DUAL01000222.1:0-796 GCA_012960835.1 Flavobacteriales bacterium
GCAGGACGAATGTTGTTGCCGGAAGGTTTAACTACAAAGTATGGATTAACTGTGGTTTACCGTTAAATTGCTATATTTACTTTTTAAGGATTTTTGTATCTGATTCCTACATTTAGAATGAATATGATTTTTATATATAAAGTCATACGATCCTGATGACAGATCAAGTCTCATAGTGACAGTATCTCCATCCTTAAAATCAATATATGTCTCATTGATTGCTCTGATTAAATAATTACTCTCTTTGCCTAGCTCGACTAAGCTATCAATATCACTAACCTCTTTATCTGTATAACTCAACAATGGTAGGTATGATAAATTTTTCTTGCCTGTAATACTAGGTACTATCAAATACTCCATATAAGACTCGTACCCATACAACTCTACTAATATTAAGCGCCATTTCTTTACAAAACTAGAAGAATGAACAACCATGTCTTATCCTTTGAAGCTGCTCAGACTTAAGCGCTTGCTTTCAAGTACAAAAATTGCTGCAGCAAAAGAGGGTATTAATAGGATTAAATGAAGTGCAATACCGGCAACTAAGGCTTCTTCTTGAGGTATGTCAAACAAACCCAATGAAAAAACAACACCAGCTTGATATACGCCTACACCACCAGGTGTTAATGGTAATGACATCGCAATTGATGATATAACAAAAACAGTAAAAATCGCTTTAAATGGCAAATTAAAATCAGTAGCATAATTCAAGAAAATATATACAAAAAAGTCCGGAAACTTTCGATCACCATTTTTTGGTAAAATTCAAATAAACTATTTTTCCCCAACCAGGCTT
>DUAL01000222.1:806-1295 GCA_012960835.1 Flavobacteriales bacterium
AAAATTATTCTAGATATGTTTAATTGACCAGACAATCCGCTCTTAACTTCCATTAAAAATACAGCTACAGAATGCGTAAAAAACCTGTTAATCAGAATATTTATAGTTTGGCTTTTAATTAAAAAAGATACAAAGATTACAGTCATTACAATAAAAGAAAAATACCAATACATATTTAGATTGGAAAATATATCAAATACTACATAGGTAGCTAATATTGCTAAGAATACAATATCTAGCAATCTCTCAAAAATTAGTAAGTGCGCCCCATGACTTACACGAAGTTTATAAACTTTCTTAAGATAAGCAATTTTTGATATTTCTCCAAGCTTCGCAGGTAATATAAAGTTTAATAGTCCAGATATTACAATCGATTCAAATGATGCCAATAAGCCGCACTTAAAATTACTTAAATATTAACAACAGCTGATGCGGCTCTCTTCACGTTGATATTGGGGGTAATACAGGTAAGTTTGCGATCCGATCTTG
>DUAL01000222.1:1318-2626 GCA_012960835.1 Flavobacteriales bacterium
AATATCAATATCACTAAAAAGATAATAAAGCACCAAAAATATCAATAAGTATCTAGCTACAAATAACATTCAATTAACGACTTTAAGATTGTATTTTTTAAATAAATCACCAAGAACCTTGGACGACATAATCAACATGAATGGCTCAAGTGGCAGTCTATACCTAATTGAAGCTATAAAGACCAAATGCACCCCTGTCAATAAAAACAAGTAAAGCAACATAGGGGAATACGCCCAAAAATAGGATCTAAGTGTAAACAAAGATACTAGGAATAATACCAAAACGGGGCCATAACTCACAATCGATAATAAATTGTAATACCAAGCACTATATTTTTCAGCATAAAACACAGGGCTATACAAACGCTTTAACTTTCTAAATTCTAGAATAATCCAGTCAGAGGGGTTGTTTTTTATCCAATTAAGACCCTCCTGAAACATTGCCTCATCCCTTTGTTTTAAGTCTTCAATCTCCTCAAATCTAGATAAATCTTCATAAGCAACATCAATACCACCAATGCCGCCACCGCTCTTATTATGCGGATTGTTTCCACTAAAAAACACTTTTCCAGATTCACCCATACTTGTGGCAACAAATTCACCAAAGACTTGATAATTTCTCATCCACCAAGGACTCATGATTAAAACAAAGCAAATAGAGCCTAAGGCAATGGTTTTAAAAATAAACACACCTTTGCAATTATTCTTTATCATTAATACCATCGCTAACATAACAAAAAACAAGAACATAGGTAAATTAACAAATCTAACCAGCCCATCTAACGCAAAAAATATCGAAAATAATAAAAAATGATAAATATTATTAGTTTTGTAGAACTTAATAAAAAAATAGATTGCCACATATAATAAGAAAATATAAATAATTTCTGTCAATATCGTAATTGAATAGAAATTAAAAAAAGGATAAACGGCGGCTGCTAATGCTGCAATATTTGCTGCCTGAATATCATTAAATATCAATAAAGAAATACGATAAAAAATATAAACCGAAATGCTTGCAATAACAATATTTCCAATTGCCAAACCGTTCAGGCCAAAGTACTGGGTTAATGGATAAAATAAGGCGTAAAAATAAGGAGAACCGGGCGCATCTTTTAGCTCTGAATCTGGATATGCAAAGTCGTTATTATAAATTTCTTCAGCTGTATTAATATACCAAACACTATCTGGAAAGACCTCCACGCCCAAAACATAAAGTATTAAAATTTTTAGTACCACTGAAAGAGCAATAATGCTAAAAATTAAATTCCCCTTGGATAGCATTATTTATTTTTGGGAATATTGGCT
>DUAL01000223.1:0-14780 GCA_012960835.1 Flavobacteriales bacterium
GGCTTTCGCTTGTTAATGTATCTAAAAGTAAAATAGTATCCAGTTCTTTTTCTTGTGGGTAATCCACCATTTGTACGCTTGCTTTTGCAAATCGGAAGCCATAGCGGTCAATGGTTTCTTTTATACGCACTACTTCTACAATATCGCCATTGGCAATAAATCCTGCTTTGCTGCTATCGTCTAGCCAATAGTAATTATTCCGGACCACCATAAGCATATCGCCAGCAGAAATTTCATTTTCTTGCCACCTTATTTTTGCTCTTATCTGCTGATTGTAAAGGTTTGCTCTTTTGTTGGAGCGGCAAAGCACGGTAGTATTATTTACACCTTCATTGCTGTATGCTCTTTCTAGTGCATCTTGCAAATCTTCCCCACTATTAAGGCGAATTACTTCAGTGTTAGTGGCTAATTTTGGGTAGGAATAATTCTCTTTTGCAATTCTATTTCTAAGATTTGTTGCGTTTTTCAAAATTAAAGAATCCTTTTTTTGCCTAACCACTTCTGTAAGTTCCTTGCAGATAATTTGTTTGTTGTAATTATCTTCTAGTTTCTCCTCATCTAGTGCAGGGCTCATATCCAAATGAACAGGAGGGAGTTGAGCCGTATCGCCAATCAAAATGAGTTTGCAATCTTGCCCTTGATATACATATTCAATCAAATCATCTAAAAGGGAGCGATTGCCAAATCCTTTGTCTGAATTTTCAGGAATCATGGAAGCCTCATCAACAATGAAAATGGTATTTGAATGCGTATTCTTTTTCAGTTTTATGAATGTGTTGCCACTTTTATTGGTTCTTATCCAGTAAATCTTTTTGTGTATTGTTGATGCTGATTTTTTGGAGTATTTAGAAAGTACTTTTGCTGCCCTTCCTGTTGGGGCCATCAGTACAGAACGCTTTCCAAGTATTGGTAATGATTTTACCAAAGTGGATACCAAAGTGGTTTTTCCTGTTCCTGCATATCCTTTTAGTAAAAAAATACTTCTGCTACCTATGGTACTTACAAAATCAGCAATTTCTATAATTAACTGGTCTTGCTCTTTGGTGGGTTTGTGCGGGAAATGAAGGCGGAGTTTTTCTTGAAGTTTTTCGCTTTTCACCTTACAATATATTAACTTCTGGCGTTATACTTATACCGTATTTATCTTTTATTTTTTCCTGAATTTCTTTCGCCAAATTTATGATTTCTAAGCCAGTTGCATTGCCGTAATTAACTAAAACTAATGCCTGATTTTTGTGTACGCCAGCATCTGCTTTTCGGTAGCCTTTTAGTCCTGCATTGTCAATGAGCCAGCCAGCAGCAATTTTGGTTTTTGTTTCAGAAATTGTATAGCCCACCATTTCCGGGAATTCTCTTTTCAAATTTTCAAATTGAGTTGTTTTAATAATTGGATTTTTAAAAAAACTTCCGCTATTGCCTAATATTTTTGGATCAGGTAATTTTCGGCTTCTGATATTAATTACTGCTGTGCTAATGTTTTTAGGGCTCGGATCTAAGTTAAGGTTTTTGAGTTCTTCTTCAATTGCACCATAAGTGGTTTTGTTTAATGGAGTTTTGCTGAGTTTAAAAATCACTTTGGTAATTACTACTTTTTCTTTTAATTCATGTTTAAAAATAGAATCTCGGTAGCCAAAATTACAATCTTCATTGCTCAGTATTTTTGAATTTCCACTCCCAATTTCGATAAAATGAACTGTTGTAATTACATCTTTTACTTCTAAGCCATAAGCACCAATATTTTGCATGGGGGATGCGCCAACCAATCCGGGAATAAGTGCCAAATTCTCAATCCCTGAAAGGTTTTTATCAATACTCCACAACACAAAATCATGCCACACTTCTCCAGCACCTACTTCAATAGTGCTACTATGATTATCCTCTATTAACACCTCCATTCCTTTAATAGTATTTGCAAGTACCAATCCTTCAAAATCTTGGGTGAGTAAAATATTGCTTCCTCCTCCTAAAATAAAAAGAGGCTCTGTTTTGCAAAGATCATTTCTGAGCAGTTCCACTAATTCATTTTCTGAACTAAAACAGGCAAAATACTTTGCTGTTGCAGCAATACCAAAAGTATTGTAATTTTTTAAGGAGTAATTCTGCTGAATTTTCATATTTCAAATGTAGCAAAACAATTCATATTGTTTAGCGTTTAAAAACTGTATTTTCGCCAAAATATTTTTTTTGAAACGAATTATTATTTCTGTTACTTCTGATTTGTGCACCGACCAACGCGTGCATAAAACTGCAATTACTTTGCAGGAGATGGGTTTTGATGTTTTGCTTTTAGGCAGAAAGCTTCCTGATAGTTTGCCGATTGAGAGGGAATATAAAACAAAAAGATTCCACTTGATTTTCAAAACGGAAGTTTGGTTTTATATAGAATATAATATTCGACTATTTTTATTTCTGCTATTTAAAAAAGTAGATGTTTTATTGGCTAATGATTTGGATACCCTTTTGCCAAATTACCTCATTTCAAAACTAAAACGAAAGCCATTGGTATATGATAGCCATGAAATGTTTTGTGAAGGACCAGAACTCCAAGGAAGGAAATTTGTACAATCGGTTTGGCGATTTATTGAAAAAGCCATCCTGCCAAGATTAAAGCATACTTATACAGTTTCTAGGTCGATTGCTGATGCTTATAACAAAAGGTATAGTGCTAATTTCCAGCTCATTCGAAACATTCCGAAATTGGAAAAAGAAAACAGGCAAGTAGAACAGCTCAATTTTGATAGTAAAAAAATAATATTATATCAGGGTGTGATGAATCCTGGAAGGGGATTAGAAGAAACAATTGCAGCAATGCCTTTTGTAGAGAATGCTATTTTACTCATTATTGGTTTTGGAAAAGTAGAGGGCAAGCTAAAAGAATTGGTTAAGAAGTCAGGGTTAGAAAACAGGGTTATTTTTTACGGAAAAGTCCCTTTTGAAGATTTGCTTTCCTATACAAAGCAAGCAGATGTAGGCCTACTTTTAGAGCGGCCTTTAGGACTTAGTTTCACCTATGCTTTACCCAATAAATTATTTGATTATATTCATGCTGGCCTACCCATTATTGCATCTCCTCTTGTTGAAGTAAAACGAATAATGGATGAAAATGAAATGGGAGTAATTATAGAGAATTACAATCCAAAATATTTAGCCGACACCTTAAATGAAATGTTAAATAATGCTGAAAAAAGAAAAGTTTGGAAAGTAAATATGGCACAAGCAAAACAGGATTTAAATTGGGAAAATGAGCAGAAAAAGTTAATAGAAATTTACAGCCAATTTTTATAAAAGCCCTATTTGGTTAAGCAGAAATTTTCCCAAAGTTATACTTCCATAAACTACAAATTGCACAGCATTTAATCTGTTTTTCTTAATATCAAATTCTTGTTTGTAATGCGTCCACCCTTTTTGTTTTGAGATTCCATCATTTCCACAAATAGCAAAATCAAAATCAAAATAAATGGCTTTTTTATTTTCTAAAAATAGCTGTAAATTAAAATCGTAATCAGCCAAAACAGAATAATTACAATTAAAATTTCTTCCGTAAAAGCATCTTTTATGATAAAGCGCCCCTTGATGATGAATGCTGTTTTTTATAAATAATTTATTGGAAAACTCTCCTTTGAATTCTTCCTTATTTTGATAAATGATATTCCCAAAAATCAAATTTGTATCTTCTGTATTTTGAGAAAAAATATTTTGAAATGTAGTTTTGCAAATCTCATCATCAGCTCCTAAAAAATAAAGCCAATCACCATTAGATTGTGCAACTGCTTTGTTCATGGCATCATACACATTTCTATCCTCAGTACTTTTCCAATAACTAATTTTATTTTCATATTGTTTGATAACATCAATTGTTCCATCCTCTGATTTCCCATCAATAATTATTAGCTCATAATCAGTAAAATCCTGATTTATTACACTTTCAATTGCTTTTTGAAGAAACTGTTTTTGGTTTAAAACAGGAATGATTATACTTATTTTCGGATGTTGCACTTTCTTGATTTAAAGGTTCTCGCTATTTATTTCTACTAGGGAACGGTTTTCGCAAACAAAAGTATGGGAGGGAAACTTTTTGATAATGGAATAGTCGTGTGTAGCAACAATTATGGTTGTTCCTTTATTATTTATTTCTTTTAGAAGTCCAATTATTTTCTCCGATTTTTCAGGGTCCAAATTTCCTGTTGGCTCATCTGCTAATATAATTTCCGGATGGTTCAAAAGGGCTCTGGCGATTGTGGCTCTTTGCTGCTCACCGCCAGATAGTTCATAAGGCATTTTACTCTCGCAATTTTCTAAATGTACATTATCCAACACTTCTTTTATTCTTTCATTAATTTTTTCTTTATCCTTCCAGCCAGTAGCTTCCAAAATAAAAAGTAGGTTTTCATAAAGCGTTCGGTCAGTAAGTAATTGAAAATCCTGAAAAACGATTCCTAATTTTCGTCTTAAATTGGAAATATTATTGTCGTCCAATTCTCCAACTTCATAGCCTAAAACCTCTATTCCTCCTTTTTTTATGGGCAGTTCTGCATACAATGATTTTAACAAACTGCTTTTTCCACTTCCAGTTTTTCCGACAATATAAATAAATTCCCCAGCAGAAATCTTAAAATTAATATTCTGAAAAATGATATTTGTTTTTTGCAAAATATCAACTGCTTTAAATTCAATAATCGTATTCATAATTGGATGTCTAATTTTTTTAATTTTCCAAATGGAATTTTTTCTAAGGTACTAATTATTTCCTTTTTCCATTTTTCTAGATTATTTTTTCTAATTCCGGATTCTTGTTGGTCCATCCTGAAATAAGCGCGCAGAGTCATGTCCTGATCCCTAATTTGAACAAAATCTGGAATTTTATCAGTGCCCTTTATTTTCAAAATATAAATCATAAAAATATTAAACGCAAAGTAAATAAAATATTGCATTTTTAAGGATGTAAATACCTTCTAATTGTTAGCAATAGTTGTTGAAAACTTGTATTTGTATTCCTATTTATAGTTTCCTTATTTTCTACTTTTAATCCTGATTTCAATCTTAAATATGATTAAAAAATTCGTTTTTTCCTGCACCTTTTTTTTATGTATCTTTTTGCTTTCGGCACAAAGCCAAGAAAGAGAAAATCTGCAACAAGCAAAGCACCTTTTTTCCGCAGAGAAGTTTGGTTTGTCTCAGTATTTATATCAAAAAATTTATACCGATAATTTAACTACAAATGCAGAAAAAGAAGATGCCCTTTTTCATATAGCAATTTGCTCAAAAAGAATGTTTAATGAGGATACAAAGTTTTGGTTTGATGAATTTTTGAGTGTTTATCCTTATTCATCCAAAATAAATAGTGTTAATTATGAATTAGGAATATTTTATTTTCGTCAAGCAAACTATCCTTTTGCCTTAGATTATTTCCAAAAATGCGACAATGGAACTAGTGAGTATAATTTCAAATTAGCTTACACCTATTTTGTTCTTGATTCATTAGAATCATCTAAATATTATTTCTCAAAATTATTAAATACCGAATCAAAATATGCTGGCTTATCACAATATTTTTACGCCCATATTACCTATAAACAAAAGCATTATAAAACAGCACTTAATGGATTCTTTAATTTACAAGAGGATAAAACATTTGCTTCAATTGTACCTTATTATATAAGTCAAATTTATTTTTTACAAAAAAGATATGAGGACTTAATTGCTTATGCTGAGCCAATGTTAGATGAGGTAATTTTGTCAAGGGAGGCAGAGTTAAATAGAATGATTGCAGAGGCTTATTACAGAAAAAAGGATTTTAAAAAGGCTATAAAATATTTTGAAATTTTCTTTGAAAAGGCTACCCATTCCTCTTCTTTAGATAAACTGCAAGTTGGCTATGCTTACCACAATATTCAGGACTTTGAAAATGCGATAAGATTTCTAGAACCATTGCAGTTTTCAGAAGATAGTGCAAAGCAATTTGTATCCTATTATTTAGCAAATAGTTACTTGAATATTCAGGAGAAAAATCATGCACTAAAATCATTTAAGCAAGCAACAGAATACAATTACAATACTATTATGCAAGAAGATGCGTATTTTAATTATGCAAAACTTTCTTATGAATTGGATCTTCCTTTTGATAATGTTTTAGATATTTTACAGTACTATCTTAGCACTTTTAGCAATACGGAAAACACTAAAATGATAAAGGATTTGATGATAAATGCTTTCCAGAATACAAGTAGATATGAGCAAGCATTTGAGCAATTAAAAGATTTAGAGTTTCCATCAGTTAGCCAAAAAACTGCAATTCAAAGATTATCTTTTTATATTGGGGTAAAAGTATTTAATAATCAGGAGTATAATCAGGCGATTACCCTTTTTGAACATGCTAATAAATATAAGATAAGCCAGGAAATTACTGCAATGAGTACTTATTGGCTGGCCGATTCTTATTACAATATTGCTGCTTTTAGAAAATCTGCCGATTTGTATAATGAGTATCTTTCTATTTCTCTATCCTCTTCCTCTAATTTTACCCAATACAATTTAGGCTATGCTTATTTTAAGCTGAAAAATTACCAAAAAGCAAAAAATAGTTTTCGGAAGTTTACAAAATTAGCCAAGGATTCCATGCGATTGAATGACGCTTATCTTAGAACTGCCGATTGCTATTATATGTTAAGTGATTTTAGAATGGCAGAAAAAAATTATGAACTTGCTGCCAATTATGCTTTGTTCGATACCGATTACGCCATTTATAATCGCTCTGTTTGTTTGGGGCTTATTGGGAAAAGTTCTGACAAAGTAAAGCTGCTCCAACAATTGGAAGAAAATTACAAGCAATCCGCTTATTATGATGATGCTTTGCAAGATTTGGCAGTGCATTACAAAAATGCTAATCAAGCAACATTAGCCATTGCTTATTACGATAAGTTACTACTATTTGCAAATGATGATGAGTTGAAAGCAAAAGTGCATTTGAGCAAAGGGATGATCCATTTTAACGCCAATAATATTGATGATGCCATTGCATCTTTCCTATTTGTCCTGAATGATTATGCTCAAACTACTTCCTTTAAGCAGGCTCTTGCTGGTTTACGAGCAACTTATGTTAGTATTGTCAAAGTAGATGAATATTTAAATATTGTAAATGCTTTGCCGCAAGTAAGTATAAGTCGAGCCGAGCAAGATTCCTTAACCTATAGTACTGCTTTTATGAAATTTACTGAGGGCGACTATGGAGTTGCAAAAAACACATTTCAGCAGTATATTACTAATTTTAGTAATGGTATTTTTTCAGTGGATGCCAATTATTACTTAGCTGAAAGTTGCGTCAAAGTAAAGGACACTATATGTGCTTTATCTTCTTTCAAAAAGGTAGTGGAAGCGAACAACAAACATTTAGAGCCCTCTTTTTTGTATTTGGCAAGGCATTATTTCACCTTAAATGATTTTGAAAAGTCAAATAAGTATTACCAGAATATTGAGAAAATGGCCACTAATAATAGTGTAAAAAGAGAGGCCGTAATTCGCTTGATGATTGGATTTGAAACAAATAAAAATGAGCAGTCGATAAATTACGCTAATAAAGTTCTCGCCTTAGAAAAAATAGATAATAGCTTAAAAAGTAGAGCGTCTATAATTTTGGCTCGTTCTTATTTTGCGCATGGAAATTTCCAAAAGGCAGAGAAAACATTTTCTTTTCTTAGTGAAAATTCAACATCAAAGGTTGGAGCAGAGGCAACATATATGATAGCTTATCTCCAATTTTTGAATGATAGTTTGCAAAAATCGGAAACCATAATTTACCAATTGGCAAATGATTTTACGGCTGATTATTGGATTGCAAAGGGTTTTATATTGCTTGCAGATATTTACCTACAAAATGGAAATAATTTTCAGGCAAAAGCTACTCTACAATCTATTATTGAAAATTATGAGGGAGAGGAATTACTTATCATTGCCCGAAAGAAGTTTGAACAAATTTTGGAAATAGAGATTTCTAGCACTACATTGGTGCAAGAGACAGAAACTTATATTAATATTTTTGATGATGAAATTAATTATGAGATACTTTTTCAGGAAGAAATGGATACAACCGAAATTCCAAAAATTATAGAAAATGAAGAATAAAATCTTTTTAATTAGCATGTGTTTGCTTTTTGTTTCTAATGTAAAAGCGCAAGATATAAAAGCCACAGAAGTAAGGGTAACCGAGCAATTTGTGCCGAGCGTGCCTGAGGCAAGCAAGTTAAACGAGCAAGCCACTTTTTCAGATACAATAAAAGTAGATAAAAGCCAAAAATATACTGTTTCCGAGCACAGCTTAAAAGCCGATTACAAAACGCGCCCCTTGAAAGCGGCTAAAGTAAAAACGGAAACCATTTCGAAATTATACAATAGTAAAGTCTTTTTTGGAACTGGCTATAGAATTGGTAGTAAAGCAACTATTATGCACAATAGCAATCGTTCAAAAGATTTAAACTATGGAGTTCTGCTAAATCATTTTTCAAATAAATATAAACCAGAAGGGTTTCAAGCAAAAAACAGTAAAAACACTTTGCATTTGTACGGAAAGAAAATTAATGCAAAACATATACTTATTGCTAATTTGGATTACGATAGAAGAACGGCTTTGTATTGGGACAAGTCATCTACTTTTGAAGAAGAGAAGTTTTCAAACAATCGATTTGCTTACACCAAATTTACCGTATCTGCTATAAGCAAAGAAAATGCTTCTAATAAAATGATTCGCAATGTTACTTTCTTTGTTTCCGATTTGAACGAAATGTCTGAAAATCAAATTCACTTGAGTGCAGATTTAGAAAAAGAAGTTAATGGATTGCCCATTAATTTGGAAGTTGAGTTGAATGATTATTTGAATTACAATAATAAAGACTCAAAATACGAAAGTATAAATGTAAAATCTTTGCATTTTTCCCCTTCAACTTCAATTACAAAATTTGGTATTGATTTTGATATTGGAGTAGAATTGCATTATCTCTCTGATAATACGCCATTTGAATTTTTTCCGCAATTAAAAGCAACCAAAGAGCTTGTAAAAGATATTTTGTTGGTTTATGGCGGCATTCGCCATAGCGAGCAAAGACACACCATTAAATCTCTTTCTGACGAAAATCCTTATATTCATTCATATGGAACGAATCAAAGCATAGTTGTGAATAATGGTTTTGTTCAGCAATTAGAAACAATCGATACAGATGAATTGTATTTGGCTATGCGAAATGTATTGGGTAAAGATGAAGTTTTTAATGGCAGTATTGCTTATGGAAATGTAAGAAACTTTGCCTATTTCGATTTGTTGGATAATATACCTTACAACCGATTTGTTGTAAATTATATAGAAGTTTGGCAATTGCATGCTAATGTTAATTACGATAGAAAAATTAATAATATTATAAGTTTGAGTATCAATGCGGACTATTACAATTGGAATGAAGAAGTTTCCCACAAACCCAATTTAACATTTGATATTAGCGCACCTATCAATTTAAGAGATAAAATAAAAGTAAAACCAACTTTCAGTTACTTTGGGAAAAGAAATTCGGCTGTTTCTCAACCAGATTTTAAAGAACTACCTGTCCAATTTCATTTCAATTTAGGATTGCAGTACAATTACTCCAAAATACTTTCAGCTTATTTGCAATTCAATAATCTAAATGGCTCCAATAAAGAGCTTTGGAGGAATTATCAGGAGATTGGTTTTAATGGTGTTTTTGGGCTTAGCTATTCCTTCTAAAAGTTATCAACTTTTGTTAATAAAATAAGCAATTTTTTCTTCCTTTTATTTGCGCTTTAATCGGTAGTAAAATTGTATATTTGTCTGTTTTAAAAATCAGCGAAAATTAATTCAAAAAATATGAGTGAAGAAAATAAAAATAAGCAGAATTATGGTGCCGATAATATTCAGGTTTTAGAGGGTTTAGAGGCAGTTAGAAAAAGACCTGCTATGTATATTGGCGATATTGGTCAGAAGGGCTTGCACCATTTAGTTTATGAGGTAGTTGATAATTCAATTGATGAGGCATTAGTGGGGCATTGTTCGCACATTGATGTTTTTATCAATGAGGACAATTCCATCACAGTAAAGGATAATGGTAGAGGTATCCCAACCGATATGCACGAAAAAGAGAAAAGATCTGCTTTGGAAGTAGTGATGACTGTGCTGCATGCCGGAGGAAAATTTGACAAAGATTCTTATAAAGTTTCCGGAGGATTGCATGGGGTTGGAGTGTCATGTGTGAATGCCCTTTCAAGCGATTTGAGAGTAGAGGTGCATAGAGAAGGAAAAGTTTTTGAGCAAGAGTATAAAATTGGGAAACCCCAATATGATGTAAGAGAAATAGGGGAAACGGATAAAACAGGGACTTATGTTACTTTCACTCCTGATAATTCCATTTTTATTGAAACGGTTTATCATTTTGATATTTTGGCTGCCAGATTAAGAGAGCTATCATTTCTAAATAAAGGAATCTATCTTTCTATTACTGATAAAAGAAGAACAGATGATGAGGGTAATGTTATAAAAGAAGAATTTTATTCTGAAGGAGGGTTAAAAGAATTTGTTCGGTATTTGGATGGAACTAGAGAGTCGATATTAAATGATGTAATCTACATTGATGGCGAAAAAGATGGCGTACCAGTTGAGGTTGCAATGGTGTATAATAACTCCTATACCGAAAATGTGCATTCCTATGTAAACAATATTAACACCCATGAAGGAGGAACCCATCTTTCCGGTTTTAGAAGGGGGCTTACCAGAACTTTAAAGAAATATGCGGATGAATCAGGTTTGCTGAAAAAAGTAAAATTTGAGATTTCAGGAGACGATTTTAGAGAAGGATTAACGGCTGTAATTTCTGTAAAAGTAATGGAGCCACAATTTGAAGGGCAGACCAAAACCAAGTTAGGAAATAAGGAAGTAACTACTGCTGTATCACAATCGGTAAGCGATATGCTTTCCTTTTATTTGGAGGAAAACCCAAAGCAAGCGCATATAATTGTGCAAAAAGTAATATTGGCGGCTACTGCTCGTAATGCTGCTCGTAAGGCAAGGGAAATGGTGCAAAGAAAAAGTATTATGTCTGGCTCAGGGCTTCCTGGAAAACTTGCGGATTGCTCCGAAAGAGATCCTGCAAAATGCGAGATATTTTTAGTTGAGGGAGATTCGGCAGGTGGAACTGCCAAGCAAGGTAGAAACCGACATTTTCAAGCAATCTTGCCACTAAGAGGAAAGATATTAAATGTAGAAAAAGCCATGCAACATAAGGTTTTCGAAAATGAGGAGATTAAAAATATGTATACTGCTTTGGGCGTATCTGTTGGAACAGAGGAAGATGAAAGAGCGTTAAATACCGAAAAATTAAGATACCATAAAGTAGTAATTATGACGGATGCCGATATTGACGGAAGCCATATTGCTACCCTTATTCTTACTTTCTTTTTTAGATACATGTATGAACTTATTGAGAACGGGTATATTTATATTGCAACTCCCCCTTTATATTTATTAAAGAAAGGAAAAGACCACAGATATTGTTGGTCTGATGAAGAAAGAGATGAACAGGTGCTTGACATGAAAGCCGGAAAAGAAGTGAATGTAGCAATACAAAGGTATAAAGGGCTTGGAGAGATGAATGCCGAACAACTTTGGGATACCACACTTAATCCAGAAAAAAGAACACTAAAACGTGTTACAATTGATAGTGCAGCAGAAGCCGATAGAGTTTTCTCTATGTTAATGGGAGATGATGTTCCGCCCAGAAGAGCATTTATTGAAGCCAATGCAAAGTATGCTAATATAGATGCTTAATATAGATAATTAGTAGTTAGATTTTAGATGTGAGACAATAAATAGTTGTCATTCCGAACCTTGTGTGAGGAAACGCTTTTTGTTCGGTAAAGCCAATCTCGTTTCTGAACTATTTTTCACACTTAAAAAAAAGATAGAAAACCAATAACCGCAAACAAAAAACAAAAAATGAAAGTAACAGTAGTAGGAGCAGGGGCAGTGGGTGCAAGTTGTGCAGAATACATTGCCATTAAAAATTTCGCATCAGAAGTAGTGCTAGTTGATATTATAGACAATTTTGCTGAGGGGAAAGCAATGGACTTAATGCAAACAGCTACCTTAAACGGCTTTGATACCAAAATAACAGGCAGTACAAACGATTATGCCAAAACTGCTGGAAGCACAGTTGCAGTTATTACTTCCGGAATACCAAGAAAACCAGGAATGACTCGTGAGGAGCTCATTGGAATAAATGCTGGTATTGTAAAGTCCGTTTCAGAGCAATTAATCAAACATTCTCCGGATGTCATCTTAATCATTGTAAGCAACCCAATGGATACCATGACTTACCTTACGCATAAAACCTTAGACCTACCCAAAAACAGAATTATAGGAATGGGAGGCGCACTAGATAGTGCCAGATTCAAATACCGATTGGCAGAGGCAATGGACTGTCCAAGTTCTGATGTGGATGGCATGGTAATTGGCGGCCATTCTGATAAAGGCATGGTTCCCTTAACGCGTTTAGCAAGTAGAAATAGAGTAAGAGCATCCGAGTTTTTGTCGGAGGAAAGATTACAAAAAGTATTGGAAGACACCAAAGTAGGAGGAGCAACCCTTACTGGAATGTTAGGCACATCAGCATGGTATGCGCCAGGGGCAGCAGTGTCAGCATTGGTGCAATCCATAGTTTGCGACCAACATAAAATGTTCCCTTGCTCAGCACTTTTAGATGGGGAATACGGACTTTCTAACCTTTGTATTGGCGTTCCTGTTTTACTTGGAAAAAATGGAATAGAAAAGATTGTAGAAATTGATTTGGATGAGGTTGAAAAAGAAAAATTAGCTACTTCAGCAGAAGGCGTGAAAGCCACCAATGCACTACTTAACGAAATAGGAGCGCTTTAAAATTTTATTCAGCTTTTATATTACTAAAATATTGGGCTTTTTTCTTATCAAATAAATGCCCCTTTATTTTATTGTTTATATAAGAATGAAATTCTATATTTGCCGCTTGAAAATTCCAGCTAAAAAAAATAAGAAATAATGCAAAACAGAAACGCAATTAAAGTATTCACCATCCTATTCGCTATAGTTTGTTTGTATCAACTATCCTTTACTTGGGTAGCTGATGGCGTGCAAGAAGATGCAGTAGAATATGCCAATACTTATGTAGAAAGTAACAAAGAAGCGTTAATCTCCCAATTTCAAAGTAGCACTAATGACTCTTTGCTTGATTCTGCAATAGTGAATGACTATCTTCAAGAAGAAACTGCTAAAAAAGAAAAGTACTATTTGGATTCAATCAGCAGTGAGAAGGTATATGATATTTGGGTGAAAGACTATACTTATAAAGATTGCCAAGAGAGAGAAATCAATTTGGGGCTTGACCTTAAAGGGGGAATGAATGTTACCTTGGAAGTATCTGTTGTAGATGTAATAAAAGCCTTGGCAAATTACAGTAAAGATGAGCTGTTCAACACAGCGATTTCCAACTCTCAGCAAATGCAAAAAAACTCTCAGGACGATTTTGTTACGCTTTTTGCAATAGAGTATGAGAAGCTATCCCCAAATACAGGATTGGCTGTTTTGTTTACCGCACAAATGCGTGATGAGATAAAAATTAACGCTACCAACAAAGAGGTTATCAAAGTGATTAGGGCAGAAGTTGAGGATGCCATCAGTCGCTCCTTTAATATCCTGCGTTCTCGTATCGATAGGTTTGGGGTTACCCAGCCAAATATTCAAAGGTTAGAGAATTCTGGTAGAATATTAGTTGAACTTCCTGGAATTAAAGAGCCAGAAAGAGCCAGAAAATTGTTGCAATCCACAGCCAAATTGGAGTTTTGGGAAACTTATGAGTACTCAGAATTATTGCAAAGTTTGGAAGATGCAAACAAATATTTAAGAGAACAAGCAGGACTTAACGATACCATTAGCCAAGAAGTAGAAGAAGTTTTAGACTCTGTTGAAGACAATATTGATGTAGAAGAAACAGCATTAGAAGAAGATACAAGTACCAATTCTTTATTAAGCAAACTAGAGGGAGATTCAGCAATTTCTGACACTTCTGATTCCCAACTTTCCTTTGAGCAGTTTGCAGCTGAGAATCCACTTTATGCAGTGCTCTACCCTAACATCAACCAGGATAATAAGCCAAATGAAGGGCCAGTTGTTGGTTTTTGTGCCATAAAAGATACCGTTAAACTGAATAAATATTTAGCGGATGTGGAGGTGATGAAAAACTTCCCATTGGATGTAAAATTTGCTTATACCGTAAAACCTTATGATCCGGACGGACAGTTTATGCAACTTATTGGGTTAAAAGTTTCTGGGCGTGATGGAAAGGCCTCATTGGAAGGAGATGTAGTAACAGATGCCAGACAAGATTTCGGGCAGTTTAATGCCAACCCAGAAGTATCTATGACCATGAATTCGGAAGGGGCGAAACAATGGAAACGATTAACGGCCGAGAATATCGGAAAAAGTGTAGCCATTGTATTAGATGGTTTTGTGTATTCTTTCCCAACGGTTCAGAGCGAAATATCAGGAGGTCGTTCTCAAATTACTGGAAACTTTACCATCAATGAAGCAAACGATTTAGCTAACATTTTGAAATCAGGAAAATTACCAGCCCCAGCTCGAATTATTGAAGAGGCGATTGTTGGACCATCCCTTGGGGAGGAAGCAATTGATGCAGGATTGAAATCTTTCATTATTGCCCTTATAATTGTGCTGATGTATATGATTTTCTATTATTCTA
>DUAL01000223.1:14886-15588 GCA_012960835.1 Flavobacteriales bacterium
GGTATTGTGCTTACTATTGGTATGTCGGTGGATGCTAATGTGCTTATTTATGAAAGAATTAGGGAGGAACTAAGTGGAGGAAAAGGAATTCGCTTGGCCATAAAGGATGGTTATGATAAAGCATATAGTGCTATTATTGATGCCAATGTAACTACACTACTTACTGGTATTATTCTCTATACTTTCGGAACTGGTCCGATAAAAGGATTTGCGACTACTTTGATTATTGGTATCTTGACTTCTCTGTTCTCGGCCATCTTTATTACTCGACTTATAATTTCCAGAAGATTAAGAAAAAACAAAGAAATAAAATTTTCTACTAAACTCACAGAGGGTGCATTTAAAAACACCAATATCGATTTTATTGGAAAAAGAAAAAAATTCTATATCTTTTCTGGGATTATTATTCTTTTAGGAATGGGTTCTTTAGTTACCAAGGGTTTGAATTATGGTGTGGATTTTGTTGGAGGAAGATCCTATGTGGTAAGGTTTGACGACAGTGTAGATAATGAAAAATTAAGAAGTGAACTGACGACCATTTTTGTGGATAATGACGGACTGAAATACGCTCCGCAAGTAAAAACTTTTGGAGATGACAATCAGGTAAAGATTACTACCAAATATATGATTGATGACAATACAAATGGTGCAGATGAGGTGGTGGAAGCAAAACTGAATGAAGGACTTGCTAAAATGGCAATG
>DUAL01000224.1 GCA_012960835.1 Flavobacteriales bacterium
AAAAGGTAAATTAAAACAGCAATAACAAGCGCATTATTCTTTAATCGGTGAAAGTCATTTTTAAAATCAGACTTTATAATCCATAGTAAAAATATTAATACTGAAAATAAATTACCCCCAAATACGGTAAGTGGTAAAAAGAAAGCAACAAGCATTAATAAATAGGAATTAATATTGTCAATTGAGTTTCTAATTTTTTGCATAAATACAGAGATAAGAAGGATAAAATGATGGTCATATTGTAATATTATTTTTTTCATTATGTAGGAATATATGAGATTTTTTAGAAAATTAAGATGGCTTTTTGGAACTTATTTAATGCCAAGACATATTGCTACTGTTAGAACGGAGAATGGGATTTTGAGCTTTGACAGCAAGGATAGAACTCTTGGACGTGCGCTTAATGTAGAAAGAGAATTTGAAAGTCAAATGATGAAAAGAACTGTGAATCTGCTAACAAAAAATGGACATATTGGGCAAGTGAAGAATAGATTGGTTATGGATGTGGGTGGGTACGTTGGTATGAGCAGTATTGGCTTTCTTAATTTCAATTTATTTGATAACGCAATAATTTTTGAACCAAACCCTAATAGCTTTTCATTGATTGAGAAAAATATTAAGCAAAATAATTTCTCCGGTCAAATTTCTGCGTTTAATGTTGCATTATCAAATGAAAATTCAGAATTATCAATGGAGCTAAGTCATAAAAATTTTGGTGATCATAGAATTAGACAAGAAGGCATTGTGCAAAAAGGACAATATCATGAGGAAGATAGAAAGGTCATTAGTGTAAGTTCGGTAGCCCTTGATGAATTTATTAAAGAAAATCCTCAAGTAAAATTTAAAGATATCTCGATGGTGTGGATGGATATTCAAGGGCATGAGGGGAAATTTTTACAAGGGGCTAGTAATTTTCTTGCTAGTCAGAAAATACCTGTAGTAATGGAATTTTGGCCATATGGAATATTACGCTCTGGGACAACTAAAAAAGAATTTTTATCAAGTCTTGATACGTTGTTTACCCATTTTTATGCTGTTGATAATGAATTTCCAGAATTGCAGAGTATTTCAAATGTAGAAAAATTATTTGACGAGTGTGCCAAAACAGCTTCAGGGGGCTATAATCTGGCTTTTATCAATCAACATTAAAAAAATTGAAACTTAACTTTAGACCAAAAGCGGCTTTTGCCTCTAAAAAAGCATTTAATTATTTGGCAGATAAGCATCCAAACGACATTAGCCAAATTGTTGTTATTCGACATGCGGCAATTGGTGATTTTATGAATATACGCCCTTTTTTACTGGGCTT
The DNA here is from genome assembly GCA_012960835.1 of Flavobacteriales bacterium. Classification (GTDB taxonomy): domain Bacteria; phylum Bacteroidota; class Bacteroidia; order Flavobacteriales; family BACL11; genus DUAL01. The sequence continues at coordinate 1,310 of DUAL01000224.1, forward strand.
AAAATCATTTTTCCCTAATGCTAAAATCACCTTGAGTACTATTAACACCTATGCATATGGCACCCCGGATGATTTGATTGACGCTGTCCATATCATTGATAGAACTGTTAATGGCAAAAAAACCAGCGCTTTTCAGCGATTAAAGCAGATTAGGCAATTACCTAAGGCGGATCTGTTGTTTGACTTAACTGATAGCTCGTTATCTTTATTAACTGCAATTTTCTCCAAACCAAAATTAAAAATTGGCTATTCATATCGTCCGTCCAGGCGTTTCTTTTACGATATTTCAACTCTTAGAAGTGATTTTGTTCTAGAGGCTGACTCAGTACTGCACATGCTTTACATGCTTGGATATTCTCGCCATGGTGATTTAGAATATGGTTATGGCAAGCTTTACCCTAAAAAACCTGTAAAACAAATTGTGTATTTTGCCGGTGCCTCTATGAAGAATAAGTGCTGGAGTGAAGATAAATTTACCGCTCTAATTGGCCAACTTTCAGATCAATATCCTGATTATCAGCATGTAATATTACAAGGTATTCGTGAAGATGAGAAATTTTTAGAAATATACAACCCCGTTTCCCATAAGAAAAATGTAAACCTGCAAGAGACTATGAGTCTTGAAGGTGTTATGCAATTTTTATCTAATAGTCATTTGCTAATTTCTAATGATACAGGTATTAGAAATATGGCCATCGCAACACAAACCCCAACCATTGGTATATTTTTTGATATCGCGCCATTTAAATATTGGCCCAATGAAAAAAAGCATGATTGTGTGTTTAATGAGGACTACCAGCAACCAGTAGTAAATGATGTCCTTAAAAGTGCTGTAAAAATGATGGAATATTTACAGTGAAAATTCTACACCTGCTCTCACAAACGCATCTTACGGGTGCAGAGGTGTATGCGGCAGATTTATGTAAATATCAAATGAGCGAAGGGCATGAATGCTTTATTATTTCAGACACCTTGTCAGTCAAATCTGATGCAGAATACACCCCAATGTCGATACACAACCGAAAGTATATTAACCGTATTCGCAATATACTAGCGATAGTAAAGTTTTGTAAAATCCAGCAAATTGATCTCATTCATGCACATTCAAGGGCGGGCAGTTGGCTAGTCAATGTTGTGCGCTTATTTGTTGATATTGCCTATGTGTCAACTATTCATGGACGCCAAAGTGTGCATTTTTCAAGTAAGCGCAAGAATGTTTATGGTCAGCGTATTATTGCGGTGTGTGAACATCTCAAGGGTCACATTGGCGAT
>DUAL01000225.1:0-1118 GCA_012960835.1 Flavobacteriales bacterium
ATAATGCAACTTGAGTAAATGAATTTTTAATAATGTTCTTTTTTTCTTTACTTGACTTCTTATTTCCAAAAGCAATACTTAGATTAATAAGTGCGATCTTTCTTCTTTTTGTTGCCAAACTGTATGACAAATGTCCCAAGATACGCCCTAGTAGAAATATTGATCTTGCTGACAGGTTTTTCAAAGAAAATATTAAAAAAAGGACGACTAAATATTCAAGGCGGTGTCTAACGTTGGTCATGCTTATATTTTTTCTCATAAGGAGGGTGGGTGTAGTGACGATGAGAAGATACTTTAATGGAAGTGGAGGGTGTAGGTTTATATTGGTTTATTTTTCAGCAATGGCATGTGCCGCGGCATAAGTTTTATCATGGGTAATAGAGATATGAATGTGCTTTAGGTTCAGTTGGTTGAATAGCTTTTTCCCATTTCCATGAAGGTTTAAAACGGGTTGACCAGAATTCAACTTATCTACCTCGATATCTTTCCACAATATAGCGCCAGTCATACCTGTCCCCAAGCATTTTAAGACAGCTTCTTTAACAGTAAAGCGAGCAGCAAAATGTTTTACTGGGTCGGCTTGGGAATGGCAGTAATCGATTTCTTTTTGAGTGAAAATTTTACTTTTAAAACGATCTGAATATTTTTTAATAGAATTTTTGATACGGTCTACTTCGATAATATCAATGCCAGTTCCAAATATCATAGTTCAGATTTTTTCTCAGAAAAATAGTTTAAACTTCAGGATGCTAAGGTGTGTTCATTTTTGATGCAAGAATCTATTTCTTGTTGCGTGATGGCCCCATGTCTCATAAGAGTTGGCGGGGAAACAGTTGTGTCAAGTAAAGTTGAAACTTTTCCTCCAGGAGCAGGTCCTGGATCAATGATAAGATCAATATCTTTTCCAAAAGTATGTAAAACTTCCTGTGCTGTTCGTGTATTTTTTTCGCCATTTCTATTAGCACTTGTGGCGGTCAATGCACATCCTGCTGTTTGGATTAAACGTCGCGTCCATTCATTTTTTGGTAAGCGTATACCCACCTTCCCGGTATTTGCAGTCAAAACGTCAGGTAATTTGGAGACAGCATTAAAAATTAAAGTTAGTGGAGCAGGCCAAA
>DUAL01000225.1:1195-2565 GCA_012960835.1 Flavobacteriales bacterium
ATAAGGATTAGAAGCGGTTTATTATAAGTTCTTGACTTGATTTCAAAAATTCGTCGAATGCCTTTTTCGTTAAATGGATCGACTCCCAGTCCATAATACGTATCAGTTGGGAAAGCAATGACTCCTCCTGCCTCTAGAACTTCACGGATATGCTTAGAATGATTTGACAGCGAAGCGCTGGGGTCTACCTTAAGTATTTGCGGCATAGTCTGATTTGAGTTTTCGACTTTTTCGTTCTACTTCTTTAGCTTGATCCTTTTTAAATTTTAAAAGTTTTTTATGAAGGGTTTTATTACTTAGCGCTAATATCTGTACGGCAAGCACCCCCGCATTTTTTGCTCCTGCTTTTCCAATAGCCATTCCTGCAACAGAAACCCCTCCCGGCATTTGCGTTGTGGATAGTAAGGCATCGAGTCCATTAAGTGCTGAAGAACCTATAGGAACTCCGATCACAGGTAAAGTCGTTTCGGCAGCTATTACCCCCGCAAGGTGTGCCGCACTACCGGCCCCAGCGATTAAAATTTTGATACCCCGCTTGGAGGCGCCTTGAGTATACTTACGCGTACGCTCTGGAGAGCGATGCGCTGAAGATACAATCACTTCATGGTTAACTCCAAACTTATCCAGAACTTTGCTAGCCTCTTCCATGACAGTGAAATCTGAATCACTTCCCATTAAAATCCCAATTAGAGGCTTGCTCAAAATATATTCTCCTTAAATCTGTCTCATTTATTAAGTGCGAAGTTTTATTACGCACGAATAGGGAGGCTTTTTTAGACTTATCTTTTTGATATTCATGAATTGTAACAAAATAATAATTTGAAAACAAAATTTTGATTAATTTCCTGTTTGAATATTTTAAGGATTGGCCTTACCTGATAGTGGTTGTCCATGAATTAAGAGGTGGCTAACATTTTACTGCGCCCATGCTTGATTTCAGTAATAAGCATTACCGTTGCTAAAACCATTAATCCGCATGATATCCAGCCGGTCATTGATGCTCCCACCTTCGCGGCAGTCCAATAGCCTATGATTGGTCCTACAGTACCTCTTATTCCTGTAAGGCAGACATGGACTGACATATATGCAGATACCTTTCCTGGTGGAGCGTATTTAGTTACCCATAATGCCCAAGCGATACTTCCTCCTGCAAAGGCTAGCCCGATCAAAGCCGATCCGGTTCCAATAATCAGTAAGTTTTTGCTGATGAAAAATAAAGCTATTCCAATTCCAAATAAGATATTAAGAATCATGCGAAGTACAATGAAGTTCATGCAGTCAAACAGTCGAGCCCAGAAAGGGATAAATAAAAAACGTGTTGTTTCAGGAATAATTGTAATGATTAATGCGACAATTACGGGTGAAGCTTC
>DUAL01000226.1 GCA_012960835.1 Flavobacteriales bacterium
ATCCTGATAATAGAAAAGATAAAAGACACTAGATTCTCCAATAGCTCTTTGTTGTTTTGCTTGCTTAAAAAGAGATTGATATTCCTCCCATGTCCAAACCCCAAAATGTAAGCGATTCTTTACTTTATTTTTCACTAAAAATTGAGGTTCTTTTACGTTTTTTCCTTCCTCATTAAAAGAAGGCATAAAAATATTAGGATGCTGATTTAAATAATTATGCAAGGAAGAAGTACCACATTTTGCGGCACCTACTATTAAAAAGTTAGGTAAGTTTTTTTTCATCTTTTTCTAAATGGAATATAAAATGTTAGAAATCCAAACTGCTTTTTAACAACTAAAACCATACTTAAATTCCAAAAAATTATACTACACATACTAGCAACTGCAGCCCCATTTATTCCATAAATTCCAAGTTTTGGAAATTGAATGTCTAAGGGATTTCCTGTAGGAATCAATAAATAATTCAAACCAATATTGATTATTGCTCCAACAATTAAAATTTTCATAAATACAAGTTGATTCCCAGTCATTTGCAACAAATTACCAACCGAACCAGAAAAAGCACTAATCAGCATACCAACAGAAAGTATAATAAAAGCATTAACTCCTGTTTTAAATTCTCCACCAAAAATACCTAAAAAGAAAGTAGGAAACAAAAAGAATATAATAAGCAAAGGGAGAGTACTCCAAAAAATCATTTTAGTAGATTGTTGTGCTACTTTTTTCAATCCTTCTATATTATTTTCTCCATACATTTCTGCAAATTTTGGAGCAGCAATGCTATTTATTGCCATCAATGTAATACTCGCAAACATAGATAGTTTAAATGCTACACCATATATCCCAACATCTGTTGCGGACATCATATTGCCAATCATTATTTTATCTGTCCAAGCCATAATGAATTGTACCGATTGCGCAAACATCAAGGGCATGGCAACCGCTAAAATATTCTTGAGGGATTTTTCTTCAAATTCTTCCTCTGCATTTTCTTCTATCTTTTCTTTTAAAACACTTCTAAACACAACAAATGCTAACAAAGAAACTATAGTAAGACTTGTAATATATGCATAAAATGGAACTATTGAGTCATAACTATATTGCAATAAAATGATAATTGTAATGATTGTAAATAATGCTTGACTCATTCTATAAAAGAAAGAAAATGCTGCGATTTTCTTTAGCCCTCTTAAACTTTGATAGTGTAAAATAAAGAATGTCATGGGTAAGATAAAAAATGAAAAAAGTCGGATATATTCAGGATTAATGTTGAGCAGATTGGCTATTGCATTAGCAAGAAAATACATAAGAGAGGACGAACTAATAGAAGTGACCAGTAATGTACTTACCACTTTTTTCCTGAAATGTAGTAAACTCCTCCATTTTTTTTGTTTGGCGAAAGAGGCAATAAACCGAATAGATACAGTATCCATCCCAAGTTTTGCAATAAGGGTAAAAATACGCAAAACTACCACTGCTAACATATACTCTCCTAATCCTTCTGCGCCAAAATATCGAGCAATAAGCAAAGTAAGTAAAAACCCAACTATTTGTCCTCCAATACGCAAAAAGAAGGAAATTCCTCCTTTCTTGAATAACTCAGAAAAATCATTATCCTCTAATGCTTTTTGAAATCTTTTTTTCATAAAATTAGTTGACCAAAAACCAAGGATTCAATAAGTCTTCTTTATTGTACACCACCTCTTTTTCAGTATTGTATTGGGTAACGGAAAATCCTGCCATTTTTACAATGGCATGCCCAGCCCCTGTATCCCACTCCATTGTTGGTGCATAACGTGGATAAGCGTCAGCTTTTCCTTCTGCTACCATGCACAATTTTAAGGAGGAGCCCACTGCCATCACTTCTACATTTCCATGTTCTTTCTTTTTTCGATCAAAAAACTGCTCGGTTTCCACAGACATATGCGAACGAGAACCAACTATTACATAATTATTTCTATTGTAATTGATGGGTAATTTATGAGCTCTAGCAATGAGTTGGTCAAGATTATCAATAACTGAATTTCTGCTAATTTTATAAGCACCCAGTCCTTCTAAAGCAAAATAAAGCTCTTCTTTAACAGGAACATAAATCACTCCCATTACAGGAGTCCCATTATGGATAAGAGCGATATTTACGGTAAATTCTCCATTTCGTTTTACAAATTCTTTGGTGCCATCTAATGGATCAACTAGCCAAGAATACTCCCAATTTTCTCTTTCTGCAAAAGGAATTTTTACCCCCTCTTCACTCAAAAAAGGAATCTCTGTGTTTTTCAAATGCCTCTCAATTACTTCATTGCAATTTTTATCTGCAAGGGTTAGCGGTGATTTATCCTCCTTATGTTCTACTGCAAAATCGGAAGCATATACCTTCATAATAGCATCCCCTCCTTCAATAGAGGCGTTTATTGCTTTTAATAATAACTCCTTAAAATTCATTTTCTTTTTCTACTTTTCGTCAAACTTCTGTTGGATGCCAAATGGTTTTTATTTCCTGACACTTTTCTATAAAATAAGGAGATTGGCTATTTCCCTCAACCCAGTTTTTTCTTCTATATATACTTACTCTTTTTAAATTCTCAGTAGCCATTTCTTCTACTACTTTTATTTCTTTTAAATTATCTCCGCAATAGATGATAGCGTTTACATCCTTATGTGATGCAAAATGAGAAAGTAATTCCTTTCTATCCCCTGTTAAAATATTCACAATTCCTGCCGGAACATCTGAAGTATTCAACACTTCAGCCAAGGAAATAGCAAGAAGGGGGTTAATTGCTGAAGCGAGAATCACGGTCGTGTTTCCACCAACAATTGTTGGTGCAAGTAAAGAAATCATTCCTAATAAAGGATTTTCGTTTGGCGCAATAATAGACACAACTCCTGTTGCTTCTAGGGTTGAAAAATTGAAATGATTGGATGCAACCGGATTTACAGCACTAAATATTTGCTGAAATTTATCGCTCCATCCTGCATAATAAATTAAGCGGTCAATACTTAATGATACTTCTTTTGCAGCAGCAGCTTTCGTGCTTCCTGTGCTTATCAATTGCTCGGTGAACTGTGTTTTGCTGCCTTCCAACATTTCGGCAATTCTATACAGAATTTGCCCCTTATTTAATGCTGTTGCATTTGCCCAGTTTCCTTGTGCTTTTCGTGCTGAAACCACTGCATTCCTGAAATCTTTTCTGGAAGAAAGACACATATTTGCCAACAAATCTCCCTTTGCATTTTTCATATGAAAATACCTTCCAGATTCCGTTCTCGGAAATTTTCCGCCAATAAAAATTTTATAGGTTTTTAAAACATCTATTCTGCTCATGATTTAAATTTTAAATAGGGTTTTAATCCGTGTAATCCCCCTTCTCTTCCCATACCACTTTCTTTGTATCCTCCAAATGGAGAGGCGGGATCAAACTTATTGAATGTATTCGCCCATATTACCCCTGCTTTTAATTTTTGGCTCAGTTTAAATATTTTAGATCCTTTTTCTGTCCAAACTCCTGCTGATAAACCAAAAGGTGTATTATTGGCTTTTTCAATTACCTCATCTATTGTTCTAAAAGTTTGGATAGTAAGCACAGGGCCAAAAATTTCTTCTTGAACAATGGTATGAGATTGAGAAACATTTAAAAATAATGTCGGAGGACACCAATTTCCTTTTTTAGGTAATTGGCATTTTGGCTGATAAATATCCGCTCCTTCCTTTTTGCCTATGGCTATGTATTTTTCAATAGTTGCTAATTGCTCAGTAGAGTTTATAGCACCAATATCTGTGTTTTTATCCAATGGATCTCCGATAATCAAAGTGGAAATTCTTTCTTTTAATTTTTCGATTACAACATCCGCAACAGATGCCTGCACAAACAAACGTGAACCCGCGCAACACACATGTCCTTGATTGAAAAATATGGCATTGACAATTCCTTCCACTGCTTGCTCAATAGCCGCATCTTCAAATATGATATTCGCCCCTTTTCCGCCCAACTCTAAAGTAGTTTTCTTTTCTATTCCAGCCAAACTTTTTTGAATCAACTTGCCTACTTCTGTGGAGCCTGTAAAGGCAATTTTATCTACATCCGGATGACTGACAATGGCAGCACCCGTTTCTCCTGCTCCGGTAATGATATTCACGACTCCCTTTGGCAAACCACTATCTTGAATGAGTTCTGCTAATTTCAGAGCCGTTAAAGAAGTTGTCTCGGCTGGTTTCAGCACCACTGTATTACCTGTTGCCAATGCTGGGGCTATCTTCCAAGCGGCCATTAAAAGCGGAAAATTCCAAGGGATTATTTGCCCTGCAACCCCTAATGGTTTTGGAATTTTATTCGGAAAAGCATACTCTAATTTATCCGACCAGCCTGCATAATAAAAAAAGTGATTAGCCGCTAATGGAATGTCAATATCTCTTGATTCTCTAATTGGTTTTCCCCCATCCAAACTTTCAATCACAGCAAATTCTCTTGCTCTTTCTTGCATCATTCTGGCAATTCGGAAAATATATTTTCCCCTTTCTTTTACAGAAAGTTTGGACCAACTTTTGAATGCTTTTCGGGCGGCTTTTACTGCTCTATCCACATCTTGTTTATTTGCCTCTGCTACCTTAGCAATTTGCTCTCCATTTGCAGGATTTACAGTGTCAAAATATTTCTTGGAAAGTGGTTTCACAAAATCTCCACCAATGAATAAATCATATTTTTTTTTCAACTGAATATGTGCTGTGCTCTCAGGAGCAGCCGCATAATTCCAACTTTTATTTATATCCACTTTACTCATTTAATCTTTTGAAAAATAATCTAAAGATTGGTAAATTCCTGTTTCTTGTTTTTTGAGTTGCATCAAAATATCATTCGCCAAAGAACTTGCCCCAAATCGAAACAAATCTTTATTCATCCACTCATCTCCCAAAGTTTCTTTAAGCATTACCAAATACTGCAAAGATTTTTTGGCAGTAGAAATTCCTCCTGCTGGTTTCATGCCGATTTTTATTCCTGTTTCTTTATAAAAATCCTTAATTGCATTTAGCATTACAAACACAACCGGCATTGTTGCCGCAGGACTTATTTTTCCTGTGGAAGTTTTGATAAAATCCGCCCCTGCATGCATGGCAATATCAGATGCTTTTCTGACATTATCCAAAGTCTCTAATTCACCTGTTTCCAGAATTACTTTCAAATGCGCCTTACCACAAGCCTGTTTCACTGCTGCAATTTCATCAAACACAAAATTGTATTCTCCCTGCAAGAATTTTCCTCTTGAAATAACCATATCCACCTCATCTGCTCCTTCTGCTACTGCATATTTTGTGTCGTTCAATTTTACTTCTAATGTAGATTGTCCACTTGGAAATGCGGTGGCAACAGAAGCCACTTTAATACCACTTCCTATTAACTCTTTTTTGGCAACCCCCACCAAAGTTGGATACACACAAACAGCAGCAACATTGGGCAGCCCCTGAATAGAATCATCTAAATGCCTTGCTTTATAACACAATTGCTTCACTTTTTCAGGAGTGTCTCTCCCTTCCAAAGTAGTCAAATCAATCATGCTTAGGGCTAAGTGCAATCCCATCTGTTTTGCAGAAGTTTTTATACTTCTTGTACAAAATCGATTGGTTCGCTCATGTACACCAACTTTGTCAATCTTTGGTGTTTTGCTTAAATCTGGTAATGTCATAATAGAATCCAAAAATACAAAATTAAATTTGCATAAGAGAATAATAATCAGGGCACAAAAAAAGGGGAGTAAATCTCCCCTTTTCTTTATTTTTCGGATTAGCCTTTTATTATAGCTCTACTTCTGTTTCAAGCAAGTATTTTTCCACATCTGCTTGAATAGACTCATCCACTAATGTTTTCCAATCGTTATTTCCTTCTTTTATTGAATTTCTGATTCCGGTTGCTGAAATCCAACCGATATTCTCTGGTGGGGTGAATTCGTTAATTTCATAACCAACACCTCTACCAAAATTCACACTCTCCATATCAGGAATAATAATCACCTCAACATCATGCCCTTTTGCTGCATGATATTTTTCAATCATTTCGACTGTTTGCTCTGTTGTAAAAGGGTTCTTTGCATCAGGAGCTATGTCTCTTACCATAATAAGAGCTGGAATTCCTTCATTTATTTTTTGCATTATTAAAGAAATATGACCTTGATGATATGGTTGAAATCTTCCTACAAAAATTGCATATTTTTTACTTTCATTGGTGGTAGGATTTCCACCATGATTTTTTACATCCCATTTTGCTACTTCCATGTTTTGTTTTTTTATTTAACTATACTAATGTTTTACTAATAATACCTTCTTTGACTAAATATTCAATTACAATTTGAGCGCAAGCTTCAATATCATGTTTATCTGTTTCCACTACTAATTCAGGATTTATTGGCTCTTCATATGGCGCATCAATTCCAGTGAAACCTTTGATTTCACCAGCTCTTGCTTTTTTGTAAAGTCCTTTTGGATCTCTTTCTTCACAAACTGAAAGATCGGCACTAATAAAAACTTCAATGAAATCCTTATTACCAATTACCTCTCTTGCAATATCTCTATCTTCTCTGTAAGGCGAGATAAAAGCAGTTAATATAATAGAGCCCGAATCAGCAAATAAATTTGCTACTTCTGTAATTCTTCTTATGTTTTCCGTTCTGTCTTCATGGGAAAACCCTAAGTCTTTATTCAGGCCTATTCTTACATTATCGCCATCCAAAATATAGGTTTGTAATCCCATATCATGCAAAACTTTTTCAGTTGCATTTGCTACTGTCGATTTTCCAGAGCCAGAAAGCCCGGTAAACCAAATCACTCTTGATTTGTGTTGGTTTCTTTTTTCTTTTTCTTCCCTAGGAACTCTATGCTCGTGGAAGTGTAAATTTTCTGTTGCCATTTTCTTTGTTTTTTTAAGCCGGCAAATTTACACTTTTATTTAGAAAAATAAGGCGTAATGTAGAAAATTGGGTTACACTTAATTAAGTGTAAAATTAATAGGGATAGTATACTGCACATTTACTGGGTTTCCTCTTTGCTTACCAGCAGTTGTGTAAGGTAAAAGTTTTACAACTCTTACTGCCTCAGCATCTAAATATTTATCTACGCTTCTTACTACTTTTACATTGGTAACTTTACCTTTTTTGTTTACCACATAGCTAACATACACTTTACCTGTAATGTCATTTTCTTTTGCGATAGGTGGATATTTTGTAGTTTTCTGAATAAATTTCATCAACCCTAAATCGCCACCTGGAAAAACTGGCATTTGCTCAACCACCAGAAACACCTCATCAGAATCTTCCTCTTCTTCTTGTTCTATAAACTCATTCTCATCAGTATCAGTATCTTCTACTTCCAATTCATTTTCTATTTCTACTTCATCTTCAACAATTTCAATTATTTCAGGAGGAGGAGGTGGTGGTGGTGGTGGCTTTTCTTCTTGCCGAGTAATAGGAATCATTTCATCCTCTAAATCGTCCATTTGCAATTGCCCCAAACTATAGTCTGTTTTTTCATAGCTTTTCCATTCAAAAGCGACTAAAACTACAAGCAGTGTAATCACTAATCCTATCTGGAATAACAGTCCTCTTTTGCGTTCAATGCTTATTTTCGGATTTTTTTTGGCTTTCATGACTTTTTATATTTCTTAAATAATAACGAAAATTTATTTTCTATATTTTACTAATTTAATATTTCTTGATAAGAAACGTTATCCATTAAATGGCCTAATTCGCTTGCATCAGCAATGGAAATTTTCACTACCCAACCATCCCCATAGGAGTCTGTATTTATCAATTCTGGCTCATCCTCCAATTTAGTGTTAAACTCCAACACTTCTCCACCAACTGGCATGAATAAATCCGATACTGTTTTAACTGCTTCAATGGTTCCAAACACCTCATCTTTATCTAATTGCTCGCCATCTGTATCTACATCTACAAATACTATATCGCCCAATTCGCCCTGGGCAAAAGCTGTTATGCCAACATAAGCATTTTCACCCTCTATTCTCACCCATTCATGGTCTTTGCTATATTTCAAATTTTCCGGGAAATTCATCTTTTAAAATTTTTTCAAAAATACACTTTTTCAGTTGCTAACAAAATTAGCCAGCCAAAGTAAATCTTATACTAAATCCGGCATTGGTAATTGCGCCGGGAAAAGTGGTAGAAAGAAAAGGATTTGTAATTACTTTATCATAAAATGCTTTTACATTTAAACGTTGGTTAATTACATAATCGGCAGAAAATTTGATGGTAATGATTTGCTGGCCTGCGGTAATTTGCTCTACATCTTCAATTACTTTTCTGATGACCGTTCTGTTATTTCTGATATTTAAATCGATTTTTAAATCCAAATCGCTATTTATTTTTTTGCTTCTTCCGGCAGCTCTAAAATTAAAAGATACATCTTTAATTCTATAGCCGGTGCCAATTACATATTCGTTAGATGCTATTTCAGTAAGCTGATTATTGCTAAGCGATAAGGAAAGCATCCTGCTTTTTTTGATTTCAAAACGAGCGAGCAAAGAATTTTTCCAGGTCATGTCTATTTTAAAAAGTGGACTAAATTGCTCATTGATGGAAACTTGCGCGATATCATATTTAGTATGATAACTCATATTGTTTAAGTTCATTTGTACAACTCCAGTTTCAGGGTCTTTATAATCTAAGTTGGAGGAGAAAGAACCGACACTATAAGTGCTTCTATAGGCATGCCCTAGTGTGAATGTTTCAAAATACCTTTTGATGAATTTTATTTTGGTAAGCCCATCATAAGTGATTCGCCAATTTGGTAGTGGTATTTTTGGGAATTTTTTCAAGGACACGCCAATCGCATCCCTTCCTGTATAAGCTGCAATAAATGCTGGAATCATTACATCTTGTGAAGTAGGGCCATAACCGCCTGTATAAGTGGTGTCCGTACCCTTTATTACGTACTCAATTGGGAATCCTGTTAAAGGATCAATTCCTCCATTAAAATCAGGATTTTCAGCCGCTAATCGTCTGGCAATATCGTTTCTGTAATTTCTAAACTTAGCAAAAGTTTTAGAAGAATATTGCTCATCATCTTTTAAAAAGGCCGTGCTCCATGAAATAATCGATACGCTAAAACCACCTGTTTCAATAGGACTGAAAGATTGGAAACTCCCCTGACTATCGGCTCGCCAATATTCCTGACTATTTAAGGATTTTGTTTTGTTGGCAGTAAGTTCAATTCGGAATCGTTTGAAGGGCTCTATGGTACTTCTTAGTGTAAGATTGCTCGAACGGTTTGTTTTATAAAGCGTATTTAAAGCAGTATTAGTCGTAAGCCACCCTTCTGATGCTGCCCTATATCTAATGTCATTTTGGCTGCCAAAAACAAAAGGAAGTCCTGGTGCCATCATACTCCATTGCTGGCCTAAGAAATGAGGTTTTGGCATAAATCCTGGTAGAAATGTACCCCTGTTTTCAGAATAATTTAAAGAGATATTTTTCACAGAAAGCATAAAGCGAGTCAAATACTTAAAAAATTCATATCTATTTTCCTTTTCATCCTCTTCTTGTTCGGCTTGTTGGGTGTTTCTTCCTCTTTGGTTTCGTTCCCCGCGCATCCCTGACTGGTTTACTTTCCTAAAATAGGGCACCTTATTGTAAAGGGTGTTCATGTTGATTTGTCCATTGTATTGCCTTGTATTTGAGTTTTGAATATTGTTCCCTAAATACTGCAAAGATTTTGGTGCGCCTGTCCAATCGTAATTGGCACTATAGCGGGTATTGAGCGACATAAAATCCAAGAATGGAATTTTATTGATGGGAACTTGGTAGTTTATATTCAAAGTTTGATGGTACATGGTTACCCTTCCAAAATCCCAGAAATTACTCCATATTGTATCTCTTTTTTCTTTGTAGTTTGGTTCTGATTTTGAAAGACTCCCAGCAGGCTCATCAATGGTAGCTTTGTTGTTTACTGCAAAGTCAATTTTTAGCGTTCGTGTCAAATCATATTTTACCTCATACATCCTATTCCAATTAAAATACTTATTGTAAGTAGGGAAAATAAGCATGTTCGAATTATTGATATTTCTGAGTTTTGTTTCATTATACTGCCTATCTAAATCTGTTCGGAAGGAGAAAGATTTTGGCATAGTATTAAAATTAAAATCTTTTATTAGCCGATAGTATTTCGATTTTCCAAAATTCACTTTTGCAAAGGGTTTAATGTTTTTTGGGGTAGTGTGAAAATTGTAAGTTATAGCCCCACGGTAGAGCTTAGTGCGGTTATATTCTGTATTTATATTTCTGATAAATGTTTCGTTAAAAGAATAAGAAAGCGATACATTTTCTATGTCATATACCTTTGGTTTTTTTGGTTTTTCTCCTTTGCTTTTGTTTTTATTAAAAGATGGCATTTTCCGCACATTGGTAAAGTTGATACTCCTGCGTTTTACATAGTCCTGAGCAATGTGTTTTAAGGAATCTCTTTCTGCTTTGGAGTCAAGTGTTTCTAATGTGGTTTTAAATAAAATATCGGGGTCAAGCGGATTATATTGAGGATTTTGTATGGCCTCCGAAATACCAATATACATTGGAATTTTCACTCCATAGTCTTCCGGGAAAAATTTACCCAATTCAAAGGTGGAAGAAATATCATACTGAAAGGCGTTTACCCTTTGTCGTTCGTTAAGTTTTTTCTCAATACTCCCAAAACCAATGGTGCTCATGCTTCCTGCAAAAGTTACAGTCCCAAAATCGGCAAGGCGAGTAGTTAGGCGGGAATTAGCTGCCCATCCGCCATACTCATCAAAGTCAGTCAATCGTAATTCGTTCACCCAAATCTCCCCACATTTGGAAAGGCCATCATCAGCAGATTGAATATTTAACTTTTTAGGATTTCTAATTCCAATCATTATGGTTTTTATACGCGCCAAATTCGGATTTCCAACAATTTGTATCTTCTTTCCACTTGATAAATATTTGATATAAGGGTTGGAAACATTGGAGTGCGTACCATTTCTGATAGCATCATTTCTTGTTTGTTTTGCTTTTTGGAATTCCTCAAAAGCAATGTCAATTTGGTTGGAGGTCGGCCAAATGGCATTAGCAGAAGTTGTCCCATGAGCAGTGGCTTTTAAGGAAACTTCATATTCGTAATAGTTAGAAACAAAATCCGTTCCCAAACGAATAAAGCAGGAAAAATCACCATCTTTCAAATCATCATTCTTCCCCTCTGCATGCACAAACATTTTGATGCGTTTGTAGGAACGAACATCTAAATCGGCCGTTTTATAAGCAGCCCTTGAATCTCCATCTTTCAAATCACAAACTTTTAAAACCAAGGATTGCTCGTTTTGTCTTCTAAGAGTAGTGGTAGTATTATCAATTTCCTGCTCAATTCCTGGTGGCACCACATAATTGATGGGACTTCTTTTTCCATTTTCCTCCACATTTACGGCAGTTACATCAAAAAGAGTGTTATCCTCATCATCAATTGGAAGGTATTCCCCTGGAGAGGATAAATCAAAATTGTATCTTCTCCACTCACCTCTTACCAAATCTAAGGTAGCAAAACGACAAACAATTGGCTGGCTAAAATCAGCAAAAACCATACGCATAAAACGAATAGATTTAAAATCTTGTATACCACCAACTGTTTTGTCTGGTTTGTAAACCGGCACTCTAAATTGATACCATTTTACCGAGCGTGTTGCACCATTTTCCGTTTTTACATTGGCTGTAAAAACATCCGAGATATAACTATCGCCAACATCCATATTGGGGAAAAGCGGTACCTTATATTGAAAATAACTTTCCGATTCACTTAGTGTATTATCCTTATTGATGTCTTCCGTATTAGGTATTGTGGTAGAAGATGTTGGATAAGACTCAGGGGATAGATCAGTAGTAACTGAATTCCCGTCCATATTGTTAAAGTTCAAATATCTATCTAAAATTTTGGTTTGATTATTATCAAAATCACTTCCTCTATAATAATGGTAGTTATCGCCAGAAGGATCTTTGTCTGCATTTTGATAGGCGACAGAAGCAGTTCCTAAACTATTTGCAATTTGCTGAATATAGTTGTCAAAGAAAAGTTTCTCATCAGTTGTTCGTAATCCATCCAAGCCAACATCCTGATACGCCCTGGAATTAGGGTCATTATCAAAAGCATTAACAATGGAATAATTAGTTGGCACCCTTCCCCAAGCAGTTGTATCTACATTTTCAACTGTGGAGGAAGTTGGTAATCCATTTTCAAAACTTTTGTAGCCATCTTTTAAAATGTCTTCTGATACATTCCCTAATTGAAAATACAAATCGCCACCACTATGATTTTGGTCTCCATCTTCACTGTTGAAAGGGTCCATCATCCAAAATTCTATAAATTCAATATTGGCGGCTTCAAAATCATTGGTTTCAACTTTTCGCATCAATCCTGCCCATTTGTTGTCAGGGTTTTGAAGCGTACCATCTGCATCTAGTTCTAATACATTATAATTATATGGTCCTCTTTTATTTGGATAATAGGCAACATCCAAAAGGGCTAAATTGGAAATCTGACTTCCCAAATCCGGATCTTTATTGGGGAAAACTTCCTTTTCTAAAACCTCTCTGGAATAATGATAAGATTGCTGAGGGATAGTATTTCCATTTGGCAGACTAATTGTTTTATTTACCCCCGGTGGAGTAACAGAAGTGTTTCGATAAAATAAAGGATCAATAGTGTACCATGCTAGCTTTGCCCTATCAAAACCACTTATTAAATTGTCATTTTCTCCGGCATTTGGAAAAATATTTTCTTGCCCCTGTGGGATACTTGATAAAAACCAAGCGCCCATATTTTTCATGTCAATTCCTGTTTTGCTGGCTTCAAAATCATCAATATAAGATACCCCAGAATTGCCCAAAGACTTGTGATGACCAGGAATTAAATGAGCAAATTCGGCTGTTGCGATAAGGGTTGATTTTGCTTTTGTTTCCAAAAAGGGCAGTTTGTCCACCATCTTAGTGATAAACGGAGAAGTTGTTTGATAGGTTCCGTCCAATCCCCAAATGGTATTGGAAATTGGCTCATCCCCAGTATTTATTTTTACCGTATATGGGCGTTCGGTAAGGTTTAGTACTGTCGCCCCAATAATGAAGTCCTTGTTTATTTCATAATCGATATGGGTGCCTATCAATGTTTTATTCTGGATGCCATAGAGCGCATTATTTTCTAATGAAATTTTTATGGGTACTCCTGAATTTAAAATCCCCTGATTGATAATGGTAACTCTTCCGAGCATATAATCTACTGTATAATCTTGATTTTCTGTTAATTTTTGCGAGCCAGCTGTAACGGTAACCGAGCCCTCCGGCACATTCATGGCATTAAGGGAAATCTCTGCTCCAGAGGATGCTTGATAACTTCCCTTTAACCTGAATTTATTTAATTCTGGATATTGTTGGGCAATGGTTTTAGTGGAATCATATAAAACTTGATACACATATTTATCGGCAATAGCTGGATCGAAGAATTTCCCTCTTAAATATTCCCCAAATGGCTCGCGCACAGGAAAAATAATTCTTCCGTTTGAAGACTTGGCAGTTATACCTTCTATAAAATCAAAAACGCCATCCGATTGCTTGTCTTGTTGGGTATTTAAATTATCCAAATTCAGCACTTTTATAAGTGGGGTGCCATCCAAAACGCCTTCTGGAATATAGTTTGTAATACCTCCAGATTCTTCCGTATTTTCGTAAACCACATCCAAAACAAAATCGTTTTGGCTCATCTGATAAGCTCCAATAGCATAGATGTTTTTCATCATCAAATCCCAATTATCTACTAATGTAGAATTAGGAGGTTCTGGAGAAAAATTTGTTCCTTTTAATAATTTTACAAAAAGTGCATCCGGGGCAGTGGAGCCTGTGGTGCTAAGTTCACCTACTTGAAAGATATTGTTGCCAATGGTGTACTGAAAAGCAACTGCAAGCACTTCATCATTATTTAGTGCCTGATTTAAGGAAATGTATCCAAGTTGAGAATTCAAGGTGTATTCTGATGTGGTTAGCAGTCTTGCTCTTTCTAATTTTTCATAATCTTGAGCTGCTTTAAAGATAAAGGAAAAAGGACCGAAAGTATTATTTACTTGATTGATATCACGAGCTGCATTAAAGCTACTTGTCAAATTATCAAATAAATTGTTTGTTTCGTTATCTGGGAATTGGTTAGAAATACTATTTCCTGCAAAATTAGAAGAGGTATTATAAACTTCCGTTTCCCCTAAATCCAAAAAGGCAACAATATTTCTTGTATTAGTAGTCGTGCCAGTTTTGTTGGTAATCCAAACTTCTATTTTGGTGATATTGATGCCAGAATTTACAAATGGTAAATTGGAAAGTGCCGCATCATATTGCTCTTTGAAATAGTGCGTCAAAAAATAGTGCTTATTCGATTCATATTGGTCGGCATAAATATCAAACTCTGTAGTTTGCGCTCCACCGCTTACCTCCACTTCTGATGTTTTACTTTTTTGTTGGGAGAGCACAGATGTAATGGTGGTTCGTCCAAATTGCAATTGGGTTTTTACCCCAAACAGACTTTGGCTTCCGGTAATAAGCGTTCCGTTTAATGGCAAACTCACATTTCCTACTTCTATTTTCTTTATTATTTCATCTTCAAAACCTGTATATTCCAGCTTCATTTGGTTTTCAAAATCGAAAGTGCTTTCGGTATTGTAATTGGTAGTAAGTTTTAACTTTCCCCCAATTTTACCAATTACATTCATTTGTATCTTTTCCACAAAATCAAAAGATGTAGTTCGCCTTTGCTCTTCTGGCAACGAAGGATTATCTAAACGATTTACCCTTAATGAAAAAATTAATTCGGCCGAGCCTTGCGGACGAATATCAACTGTATTGCCTCCAAAAAGCCGATCGAAAGCTTGCCCTCCAATGTAGAGTTTCGGAAGGCCAAAAGAAGAAGTTTGCCTAACTTTTCTCTCTCCCGTTCGCAAGTCCCAATAAGTTGCAGTTGTTTTTTCTAGTTGCTGCTGCTGATACTCCTGAAAACTCATCACTTTTGGTAATCCAATATTTCTATCGCCTATTCTTTGCCACTCATAGTACTGATTGGTAATGGGGTCATACTCCACATGTGTATTGAAAAGACTTGGATTATTCATGTATAATCCACCACTCTCTGTTCCAGAAAAAGGATACGCCAAAGTAGTGTCTGTTTTTGTAGTATCGGCAGAAGACTGTGCAAAGCTCTCAGCCGAT
>DUAL01000227.1 GCA_012960835.1 Flavobacteriales bacterium
CGCAATTGGCGCAGCTGGAGCTACCACTTGGGAACGCTGTTGCTTGGGTTTACCGACTTTGTTGTTCATTACAGCGAACAATCAAAAAGAGATTGCCAATAATTTAGAACAATTAGGTGCAGTTAAAATTGTTAAAAACTTTACTCAAGATTTTCAAGTATTAAGTAATAATTTTAGTGCGTGGAAAAAAATGTCAAATCATGCACAAAACATTTGTGATGGTTTGGGTAGTAATAAAATATCAGCTTTATTGGAGGGTTAAATATGAAATTTGAATTTATTGGTAATGCTAGTGGAATATTTCATGGCGATAACGGAACTAAATTATTATGCGATCCTTGGATTAATAATGGTGTTTTCGATGGCAGCTGGTGTCATTACCCCCCTCTAAAAACAACAATGGAAGACTTGATAAATGATGTTTCTAGTGGTGATATAGATGCTCTGTATATAAGCCATATACATCCAGATCATTATGATGATAGATATTTTAATTTTCCTAAAAATGTACCAATTATTGTATTAGACCATAAGTTTAATTTTTTAATTAAGAACCTGGAAAGGGCGGGATTTACAAATTTAATTCGTGTAAAAAACGATGAAACCATAATATTTAATGAATTTGAAATTACTTTATATGCGCCATTCGCTAAGCATAATTTCCACGATTCAAGGCTTGGCAACTTAATTGATTCTGCTTTGGTTGTAAAAAGTGGCAATACCACAGCATTAAATGCTAATGATAATACGCCTACCGTAGAAGCGTGCCGGAAGTTGAAAGACAAGTTTAAAAAAATTGATTTGGCGATGATTAACTACAATGCTGCAGGCCCATATCCATCGTGTTTTGACAATTTGAATGAATCTGAAAAAATAGCAGAGCATAATAAAGTGTTGTTGCGCAACTACGATTATATGGTGTCATTAGTAAACGAACTCAACCCATCATATGTTTTGCCATTTGCTGGAGCATATGTTTTAGGAGGGAGATTGTTCAGTAAAAATAAGTACCTTGGAACTTCTACATGGGATAAATGTAAAAAGTATATAGAGCAAAAGATTGTAAGCGGTTCTGAAGTTATTTGTTTGCGTGAGAGAGATGTATTTGATTTGGCTAGCGGTAAGCCGAACAAGGAATATGTCAAGATTGATGAAAATCATATGAATGAGTATATTGAAAAAGAAATATCTCAACTCCAGTATCCATACGAAAAAGATAGCTTTCCAGATGGTGAAGTTTTATTGAAAGATATTCAAATTGCTATTGATTCAATGCGAGAAAGAATGGGTAGGCTTAATATTGTGTTAGAAACCGCTATTTTTCTGGATATTGATGGTAAATACATTCAAATTTACCCACACAATTCATCACAAAAGACCTCTCAGAAGCTTACCTGTAAATTAGACATCAGATTGCTGCGCAGAATTTTAGATAGAAAATCTCATTGGAATAATGCTGAAATTGGTTGTCATATTGACTTTATTAGAAGGCCAAATATTTATGAATTTGATGCACATACAGCTTTACAATTTTTTCACATTTAAAGAGAGTGTTAACTTTAAGAAGAGCAAATATAAATGATAAACAACAATATTTTGAATGGAAAAATGATGAGGTTGTGCGTCAAAATGCATTAAATTCTGAAATTGTTGACTGGGAAACGCACAAAAAATGGTTTAATAAAAAATTAAAAGATAGGAGTAGTTTTTTGTATGTAGCGCACAATATGAACCACGTAATCGGGCAAGTTAGGTTTGATTGTTGTAATGGCAAAGCGACAATAAGTTATTCAGTTTCTAATAATTTTAGAAAGCGAGGGTTTGGATATAAAATGGTTCAGCAGGCAATTAATAAAATTAATGAAGACTTCCCCAGTACTAAAATGATCGAAGCAAAAGTAAAAGAAAACAATATTGCATCAAATAAGATTTTTTTAGGATTGAATTTTTACGAACAAGGGCGAGTAGGGCAGGTGGTTATTTATCAATTGAAATTAACTTGAATCTCATATTATGAAAATCAACAATAGAAAAATAGGAAATGATCAGCCGCCTTATGTGATTGCAGAAATGTCAGCTAATCATAATGGTGATATTAATAACGCTTATAAAATTATTGATATGGCCAAAGCATGTGGTGCAGATGCGATTAAATTGCAAACGTATACGGCCGATACAATTACCATGGATATGAAAACACCAGAATTTATGATTAAAGATGGTTTATGGAATGGAAAAAATCTTTATGAGTTGTACGAATCTGCATTTACGCCATGGGAATGGCATAAACCATTGTTGATAGCATCACTATTCCACCATACTCATTGGTTTGCGGAAATCCCATGGTAGTTAAAGAGAAGTACTATAAAAAATAACATCTCTCTACATAATAAAAATTGGTGGAGGCATTTATTTTTAGAATAAAAACAATTTACTTTGTCGATTGTTCGTGGCTTTCTAAAATTCTCATAATCCCATTGTTAAATTTTTTTATTGGTAAAGTTGATCAATTGGACTTTAAAATGATAGATATA
>DUAL01000228.1:0-764 GCA_012960835.1 Flavobacteriales bacterium
TAAAAGACCACATTTTTTCACACCTGGACAAAATATGTAAAAGGGAACAAACTATTACATGATGTGGTTTAATCAGGAATTAAGAAACATAAGAATATGAGCACAAATATTGTGCATGGATAAAACACTCAAATTTAAGATTATCAGTTAACGATATTTTTCCTGTAATTATTTTGAATGCAGAAATGCAATATTAACAAAGCCTGCAGTTGGAGATGCATCACTGGGATATGATGTTTACTATGTTCCAACGGCAATTGCAACTCATGCGCAAGGTGGTACGGCCAACAAGTTTAAGTCATTAGCTAGAATCGAATTTCAACGCTCTAAACTCATTTATTACAGGAAGACAAAAGGAATTATAATATGGCCAATGGTGTCGTTAATATTAATCACAAAGTCGTTAGTGAATTTTTCGTCTAATTTAATTCTGTTTCTGCTTACTGCAGGTTTAAATAATAAGTTCAAGATGAAAACAGTAGGTTATTTTAAAATATTGTTGTGGCATATTCTGTTTAGGCCTAGTAGCTGGGGGTTGCCGAACAAATGTAGATCTGAATCAAGTTAGAAAAAATGTTGCCATTTGAAGTGATTGTTTTCCCTAATACCATGTAGTGACATATCAAAATTATTTAATTCTTCTGCTAGGCATTTTCTTCCAAGCTTCTTTTTTCTTATCTTTTCAAGTTTTCTGTTAATCCAGCTCTGCTGCAGTAAATCGGAATTATGTCTATCCGCCAAACTGTCACTATTTTTCATCCCTC
>DUAL01000228.1:845-1187 GCA_012960835.1 Flavobacteriales bacterium
CCAGCCTGATCTAGTTCGTGGAAGAAAAGTGTGTCTTCATATCCTAGTAGTTTTGGTGTGGCACGAAAATAACCAACTTCTCTCCATACCGACTCATGTATGGCCATACAAACTGCTTGTCTGGCATTTAAGCAAATATATTCTTTCATTTTGCTTGAGGCTTTAAGGGCAAATGATTCAAAATTATAGTCAAGATCACCCTCAATAAGTGCAGATGAAATCACCTTTAGATTATTTTTAACAGCACTAGTTAAAAGATTGTCAATCCAGTTTTTTGAAACAATAACATCGTTATTTATAATAATTGTCCACTCAGATTGAAATGACAATATTCCTTGGTTA
>DUAL01000228.1:1197-2524 GCA_012960835.1 Flavobacteriales bacterium
GCCTAAATTAGTTTTATTTAAGATAAGGTCTCCAATAGGCAGAGACTCAAGGTATTCTTTTGTATTATCAGTTGATGCATTGTCGATGACTACCAATCTACTTAAATCTTCCTTATTTTTTATCATACTTTCAATGCATTTTTTTGTGTATTCAACCTGATTGTAGCAAAGAAAAACTATAGAATAGTCAAATTTATTTTTTAAGTCCATGTTCTTATTGGGTTTATATATCTGCGTATAATCATAACATAAAAGATTAAGAATTTTTACTATGCGCTTATTTTTGGAGAAAGTATGGAATGCAAATTCTGTTTATGTGAGATAAAAAAACCTTGTTTTGACTTGGGGAATACTGCAATATCTAATGATTTATTAACAAATAAAACATTACACTTAATGGAGAAAACTTATCCATTAATACTCTATATTTGCCCTAAATGTTTCTTGGCTCAAACGGAACAATTCCAAAAAGGATTTGAGATATTTGATGAGGATTATGTTTATTTCTCCTCTTGCTCACAAGAATGGCTGAAGCACGCAAGTAAATATGTTGATGATATTATTAATAGGCTTGCATTAACAAAAAAATCATTTGTCATAGAGGTCGCCTCCAACGATGGGTATTTACTTCAAAATTTTGTTAAAAAGGATATTAAATGTTTGGGCATAGAGCCAACAAAAAGTACAGCACTAGTGGCTATGAGGAAAGGTATACCTACCCTTGTAGAATTTTTTGATTTAGACTTAGCAGAAAGACTAGTATCGGAAGAAAGTAAAGCCGATCTGATAATTGCAAACAACGTTCTTGCACACGTTCCTGAGATTAATAATTTTATTGCATCATTTAAAAAAGTATTAAATAGCGAAGGAACTATAACAATTGAATTTCCTCATCTTCTAAATCTTGTTGAAAAAAATGAGTTTGATACAATTTATCATGAGCATTTTTTCTATTTTTCTATTCTAAGCTTTAAGAAAATATTTAATAAACATGCATTGTCAATATATGATGTCGATGAGCTAGATACGCATGGCGGATCACTAAGAATTTATGTAACGCACAAAGATAACGACCTTGACAGAAGTGGTAATAAAAAAAATGTAAACAAAATCTTGCAGAAAGAATTGGATTATGGAATGGATTCAGTTGAATGCTACAGTAAGATTCAAGATAAGGCGTTTAATATTAAGCTTAATTCTTTACAATATTTAACTAAAAACAAGTTAAAACATAAAAAAATAGCAGCATTTGGTGCGGCAGCAAAGGGAAATACATTTTTAAATTACTGCGGTATTGGGAAAGATGTTATAGACTTCGTTGTAGACG
>DUAL01000229.1 GCA_012960835.1 Flavobacteriales bacterium
TACGCTCAATTTTCTAGTGTTGTTGAAGCTAGAAAGTTAACTGATAAGATATTCTCTCATAATGCTGACTTTATTGCAGAACATGACTATAAGGGTTATGAGATAACATGGTCTTGGTATAGTGACGTATTTCAGTTTTGCATTAAGTATCTTGAAATCGAAAAGTTAATACAGACTATTGATGCATTAGATGCTCAACATCTTAAAATTAGCAACATATTGCCACAATATAGAAAAGTTTTAGAAGTTTATTTTTTTAATAAAAAAATTACTTCAAACGTCTCAAAAAGTGAGTTATTATCAAACACGAAGCAGATTTTATTTAATGTTGTAATATTGTTGTTTTCAATGATTTCGATATTATTCTTTCTTTTAAGGTCAGGCAAGAATATTGGCACTTATACGGGAGATTTTGTTTATAAAAATACCAAATCAGATTTTAGGCTTAATCATTTATATGAAAGATACCAAGAAAACAATATTCAATATGTCGAATTTATAAGGGTCACCAAAGTTAAAGATTTCTTCATTAATATTTTTAAACGCAGAAGGTTTGTAATTTACTATACAGCAGTTATATTTTTTGTTGATTTATTTACAAAGAAGACTCAATACAGTAAACAACCAAAAGATTTTTATCAATCTGTATTGTATAGTTATCATGGTGCGAATATTGTTCTTAAAAAAAGCACTCTAATTATAGAAAGAATTTTTAAAATTTTACGAATTGATAAGTTCGTTTTGATTTCTTTCAACTCTCGTAGTGCACACTTGTCATTTGCTGCAAAGTCATTGGGTATAAAAACTATTGGAATTATGCATGGATTACAGCAAAAAGACTATGCAGTATATGAGTTTATGCAGAGTTATCAGGAGAAAAAAAAAATTGGTTGTGATGTTTATGGTGTTTGGAGTGGGCATTACTTAGAATATTTTAGAAAACATTCTAAGATTTCAAATTCCAATAGTTTTCAATATAGTGGATTGTTGAGGCCGGTAAATAACATCAATAAAGTTACCCCTTTTAAAAGGGTTTCTGAAAAGAAGATTAAGGTTTTGATCATTTCAGAGCCATTAGTTTCAGTGATGGAGATTATTCCATATTTAAAATGTTTGATAAAGCATGATGATATTGAGCTTGCTATTAAAGTTCGACCAATGGTGAAAGATTTATATTATGAAGAGATGAAGATACAATTGCCTTCCATTAAAAATATTGAGGTTTATGATGGAAAGATTGAAGAAGCAAGCAAGGAATTCGATGTATTTGTTGGAAGTAATAGTACTGCAGTAATTGAGGCCAGCCTATTTGGAAAGATATCGATATTACTTAACACCGTAAAATTTGGTGATTATTTTGATATGGACGAGTTGATTCCCAGTGGTTTATTGTTAGTGAAGGATCCAGAACTTTTGTATAAGGAGATTAATTCTAGAGTTGAAAAGGAAAATGACCTGAAAACAATTGAAAAAATAAGATATAAGTTTTTTAGTGACAATAAAGATGGTTCTCAATGGATAATCGATCAATTGTGACTAAACATAGTAATGCTAGATATTTTTTCTTGAATAAGTAATGAAATTAGACAATGAATTAAAAATATTAAAAAATTGGCTGGATAATAATCCTGACTTGCCTTTTTTTTCAGATATCAAATTGAAAAAACTAGGGTTTACATTTGTGGGTAGTAATGTATATAGATATGCCTTAATACTGAATAAATTAAGCAGGTATATTGATGTAAGTAAAAGTAACAAATATTTGGATTTTGGTAGTTATCCAGGTCAGCTCCAAGCATTAATTTTTGATACTTTTAAAGTTAAATTTGACTTATCTGGCTTGCACTTTAGTAATGTTTTTAAGGAGTATTTTTCAGAATATAAAATACTAGATTTTGATTTTGAAGAATCTCCTAGTGAAAGTAATCTCGATAAAAGTAAAGAAAAATACAATCTCTCAACATCATTCAACATAATAGAGCACATGGAATACCCTAATAGGTTGCTTGATAACATAAATTATTTCACTAAGAATGGTGGAATCCTTATGCTGACTACAGACAATATTTCTACGGTCAAGAACATATTACGTATGATCGTAGGTGGAAAAAGTCCAAATGAAGGTTTGATAAAATCAAAGATTTTTTATAATGGCGAATGGAGGCCGCATATAAGAATATTTTCCAAAGATGAATTATTCTTTTTATTAAATTACTCTGGATTTAAGGTTATTGAGCATAGTTATTTTAATCTTAGGGCTAGAGAATATAAGTTAAATAATGGTATGCTCGTTCGCAATAAAAGAAGTTTTAAAGCTAGATTGTTAGAATTCGTAGAAAATCTATTTCCATTTTATAGAGATCATAATTTGATAGTAGCAAAGAAAGTTGTAGATTATGATGAGTTAGACAGCGTACGCATGCTGCCCACTAGTTCAACTGATGATTGGATTTCATATAGATACAATATTGATAAGTATGAAATCTTTAATAGAACTAGATAATCTATACTAGAAATGC
>DUAL01000230.1:0-14346 GCA_012960835.1 Flavobacteriales bacterium
GATAGAATGGAAAATAATTGGCAGATAAACAATAGACATAAAGTTAGAAATAATGCCATGCATATTATTCTTAAAACCATCAAAAATATCAGTGTGCAAAGACCTGTTCCTGAAAGTAGTTACAACAGAGTAATAAAAGATTTGGCAACCAATGGAGTGAAAATTGAGATTTACCAGAACCTTAATAAAAAGCCAACAAAAACTTACACTATTGGTAACAATACTGCTGACCATACTGGCACTTATATGTTGCTTGAAAATCAGGAGCAACCCTACATAATGCACATTATAGGTTTTAATGGAATTATGGGCCCACGCTATGGCTTGCAAGGACAAGAAGTAAATAGTATTATTTGGAGAGATAAAAATATTTTTAATCTCAATGCTAAGGAAATTATCTCTATTACATTAATAAATGAAAGAGGACAAGATTCTTCATTTACCATTAAAAATGAGGATGGAAATTTATTGCTTTTCAATCCTCAAAAAAAGGAAGTAAAAGCACCGAAAGAAGCACTTTTTTCTTATCTGAATCTTTTTCAAAATATAAATTGTGAAACTTTTAAGCAGGAAAGTGTAAGGGGAAAATTAGAGGAATCTAAAAAGCTTTACGCTCTAATTGTAGCGCATCAAAATGGAGTAGATTCTTTAATTATTTATCAGATGAGAGATAAGGATAGGCCAAAAACTGAGGCAGAAAAATATACGGTTGAAAGAATGTATGCAACACTTAACTCTGGAGATGTAATGTTGATTCAAAATTATGTTTTCAACAAACTGTTAATTACTATTGATGAATTGAAAGGAAAATAATTTTTACCATAAAAACTAATCTTATATATTTGTTCGCACTAAAATAAAAAACGGAAATGAAATTTATTGTTGATAGCTCGGCTTTGCTGAAAGAATTACAAAAACTAAGTGGTGTACTTTCCACTAACAATACCCTGCCCATACTCGATAACTTTTTGTTTGATGTTTCGGATGGAGAAATTAGTATCTATGCCTCTGATTTAGAAACCACAATGATGACAAAATTAAAAGCAAAAGCTGGGGAAAATGGGAAGATTGCTATTCCTGCTCGATTGCTTTTAGATACCCTAAAAACCTTTTCGGCACAACCCCTTACTTTTTTGGTGGATAGCAGTAATTTTGGCATTGAAATTAGTTCAGAAAACGGACAGTATAAATTAGCAGGGCAAAATGCGGAGGAATTTCCAAAAGTGCCAGCATTGGAATCTTCCTCTTCTGCCAATTTAAATGCGAACG
The DNA here is from genome assembly GCA_012960835.1 of Flavobacteriales bacterium. Classification (GTDB taxonomy): domain Bacteria; phylum Bacteroidota; class Bacteroidia; order Flavobacteriales; family BACL11; genus DUAL01. The sequence continues at coordinate 1,270 of DUAL01000230.1, forward strand.
TACTAATTAAAGCTATTAATAAAACCCTTTTTGCTGCAGGAAATGATGAATTACGCCCAGTAATGTCTGGTGTCTTTTGTGAGTTTTCGGCTGAAAAAATTTTATTTGTAGCAACTGATGCGCATAAACTCGTTTGCCACAGTAGAACAGATGTAAAAGCAGATAACACCGCATCCTTTATCTTGCCAAGGAAACCCCTAACTTTATTAAAAAATACTTTGGTGGAGGGCTCCGAAATTAAGATGGAATATAATGATACCAATGCCCTTTTTAGCTTTGATGATACTACAATTATTTGCCGTTTGGTAGATGGTAAATACCCAAATTATGAGGCGGTAATTCCGAAAGAAAACCCGAACAAACTAAGTATTGAAACAGCCGCACTTTTGGCTTCCATCAAAAGGGTATCGATTTTTGCCAACAAAACAACCCACCAAATAAAATTTAAAATTACAGGAAGTGAATTATTGATTACTTCTGAGGATTTGGATTTTGCTAACCAAGCAGAGGAACGCTTGACTTGCCAATATGAAGGAGAGGATATGGAAATTGGCTTTAATTCTAAATTTGTGATTGAGATGCTAAGTAATATTGGTGCCGACCAAATAAGTATTGAAATGAGCGCTCCAAACCGAGCTGGAATAATTTTACCATTAGACGGACAAGATGAAGGAGAAAACACTTTGATGCTTGTAATGCCTGTGATGCTAAACTCCTGATGTTATTTTTTTATATACATTTGCAAAAATTAATTATTAACTAAAACCCAAAAAAAAAATGAAAAAATTAATTACAATTTTATTTGCAACACTACTTAGTGTAGGTGTATTTGCACAAGCACAATTTGGGATAAAAGCTGGTTTAAATATTGCAGCTATAGGCTCGTCTGATTCTGATTGGAATGAAATGATATCCAGTAAGGCAGGTATACAATTTGGAGGAGTTGCAACTATTCCTTTTGGAGATGTTGTACAATTAAGAACAGGAGCTATATATAGTCAAAAAGGAGCGACTGTAGATGTTTTGGGAACTGATATTATTCTGGCTGTAGATTATCTAGAAGTACCAGCTGATTTTACTTTTATGTTAGGAGACGGTGGATTTGCCCTTAGTGCAGGACCTTATTTTGCATTCTTAATGAGTGCAAAGGCGAAAGCTGATGGGGAGAGTGAAGATATGGAAGATGTGAGTGCTATGGATCTAGGATTAAATTTTGGTGCTTCTTTTACAATAGCAGAGAGTATGATTATTGATGCTCGTTATGGTATGGGTCTTATGAATCTTGTTGATGATGCTGATGATGATGATGAGACAATGTTAAACGGGTGTTTTTCCATCTCATTTGCTTACATGTTTGGAGGATAATTATTCAAAAAAATAATTTAATTAAAAGCCCTCTTAAGAGGGCTTTTTTATTTGGCATAGTTTTTTATCGTACTCATCTATTATATCTTTCCAATCGTATTTTTCTACAAAAGAATTTAGATTTTCTAAATTGCTAAAATTACATATTGCGTCTTCTAATTTTTGGCAAAACTCTTCATACGAATTGTAAAAACAGCTTTCATTATTTTGTAAATGTTCTGGATAAGCCAAGCGCTTTGGCAAAATAGGATAGCAATTGCAAAAAATTGCTTCTACCACACTTCCTCCAAAAAAATCTTGATTGGAAGTAACCGGCAAAATATGAGCTTTCCAAAGCCAATTAGCATAATCCTTAAAACTTTCTGTATAGCCCATAAAGCTTATTTTGTCTTTTAATTTTTCTTTTGCTATTTCAAATTCTTCTGGTATTTGCCGGAAATTTTCTCCTAAAATAACTACCTCAAAATCCAAATTCTTTTCTTGCATTTTATAAAGCGCCTTAAAAAAATCAGTTGGATTCTTGTCGTATTCCCATCTATGATTCCATAAAATTAGTGGCTTTTTATTTTGCTCTGTTTTGTATTTATTGAACTTTTGTAAATCCATTCCCAAATACAGAACCTCTGATTTTGCCTCAATTTTTTTTATGCTATCCAACTCATTATAATCTGGGAATCCTTTCAAAAAATTGGGCAAAGCTCCCAAAAAAGAATCTTTATGAAAATGAGAATTGAAAAATACTTGATCTGCCACAAGAGCAGAAGAAAAATTGATAAAAGCGTAATGAGAATCTCTATTTTTCTGCACATCTCTATCGGTTTCCGACCAAGGATAGCAAAGTTGATTTTCATGAAAATATAAGGCAATAGGTATATTGTTATATTTTGCACTAATTAAAGATTTGAAAAGTGACAAATCCATCATGTCGGTAGCTAAAATCAAATCATATTTTTCTCCTTTTTCTAAAAACTGATTGGCTAAAGTAATGGCTCCGCCATGCATTCGCCATTTCCAATAATTACCTTTTAATGAAAAAATATCGATTTTGTGAGAGCTGAAAGTTTGCATTTCCTCAGCCCACCTTTTGTGCGATCCAGTAAAGAATGCTTCAACAAGAGCTACTTTCATTAGTGCTGATGCCCTCTTGCGCCCTCTTTTGTGATTCTGTGGTCAAGAATTATTTCCTCCACAAAAGGATTCTCGGATTCTTGCATGCCATCCAGTATGGGCTGACCGGCATCCACCCAAGCGGAATACCATAAATCCCCAATGGTCTTTACGGATTTTCTAAGGCGTTTTTCCACCATTCCGTTAAGCTTTTCATGATATGCGGCTGAGAATTCTTCTGAACGAACTTTTATGGTTTTTTGTCCTCTTTTCTCATAGGAATATTGCTTGTCTTGCTCATAGGTTTGACTGAGTTGCTTATCAAAATCAAGCACAGAATCAAGAGCAGCATGGCTTTGCTCTACTGTTTCCCAAGCCACATCCAAAACGGAATATCTGTAATTGGCCGTGCCTACCAAAAAGTCATAATTATCAGAAAAAAGCTCAGGCAAACGTGATTCCCAAAAAGCATGAATTCCTTTTTGCCCTGTAAGCTGACCATTATAATTTAAAGAGGTATGCAAAGGCACGTGAGTGTCTGCCACATAATGCCCCAAATCGGATGCGTTTCTCAAAATATACTCTACATCTTTATCAGAAAATGCTTTTACCAAACGATTGTAAATAGTCTGGATATGCCAAGGCACAATACCATAAGTAACCAAAGTATCTTCTGTAAATTTTTCTACTGCATCATTCCATTTTCTCGGCATCACCTCAAAAGGATTTTTACCATAAACATCAATATCGATATAGTGCCTTGGGGCTTCTTCTTTTACTGCATATCTTCTTTTATCAGCATCTACGCTATGCTCGGTTAAATGATCGATATGCTTTTTGAAAAAGCCAATCAATTCCTCTGGCATGGTAAAAACTGCATATCGGTTTATTAATTTGTGGGCATGAAATCCCCAAGAATTCAATTGTTTTGCTGGAAGAAAAAGCAATGTAAATAATATGATAACAACTAACTTCTTCATGCTTTTATTAATTTTCCATCTTTTAAAATTGGGATAATATTTGATTGAAAAGTAGGGTTTAAGCAAAATTTGGTATCTTCTTCCATATTCAAACTTTTCAATCTTTTTCTGTGAGAGGAATTACTTAAAAAAGAAAACAAATCTGCCTCAGAGGAATGAAATAATTCTATTGCTGCAAGAGTGCTGTCATTGCTGTTTTGAAAAGCATTGTTCATTAATTTTTCAGCCAACTTCCCTGCAAAAATACTATCCTCCAAATTAAAAAATCCTTTCCAGCCAGAACAAAGCAAAATCACATCTTTATTTTGCAAAATTAAATAATCTACCACTGCATCAAAATTTACAAATGAGGCCGTAATGGTTTTGTGATTTTTTGCAATTTCCAAGGCCTTTGTGCCATTTGTAGTGGTTAGCACTAAAGTTTTATTTTGCACCTTTTCGTTCATATAATGAAAGGGGGAATTGCCATAATCGAAACCATCAACAGGCATGGCATTTCGCTCAGCCGCTACAATAAAATTTTCTTTGCTTTTGTAATTTTTCGCCTCTTCTAAACTTTGCACAGGAATAATTTCCTTCACACCATAATGAAAAGCGATACTGATTACAGAAGTAGCTCTGAGCACATCAATTACAACCACAATACTTTCAGTATTGCTGTATTTTTCAAACAAAGCCGAAACAAAACATGTGCTTATTTTTTTTGAAGTATTCATTTTACAAATGGTATTTGTACTACTTTTGCTTTAATATGTTTGTTTCTGACTTTTACAAAAACTTCCGTTCCTATTTCAGAAAATTCAGTGGCAACATAGCCCATAGCAATTGCTTTTTTCAGAGTTGGCGACATAGTACCTGAGGTTACCATTCCTATCTCTTTTCCATCAATATTTACAATAGGATAATCTTTTCTAGCAATTCCTCTATCAATAATTTCTAAACCAACTAGCTTTCTTTTTGTCCCCAACTCTTTTTGTTTTTTCAAATTTTCAGCATTGATAAAGGTTTTTGTAAATTTTGTAATCCAACCCAACCCTGCTTCAATAGGTGATGTACTTTCATTAATATCATTTCCATAAAGGCAGAACCCTTTTTCCAATCTTAATGTATCGCGTGCTGCCAATCCAATGGGTTTTACATTCATATCTGTACTGAAAATTGCTTCCCAAAGCTGTTTAGCATCTTCATTTTTGACATACAATTCAAAACCAATTTCACCGGTATAACCCGTTCTGGAAAGAATAACATTTTCTAATCCTGCTATTGTCCCAATTTTAAAATTGTAATACTTTATCTCAGTTAGATTTACATCTGTTAGTTTTTGTAGAAGCGAGATAGAGGAAGGGCCTTGCACTGCAAAAAGGGAATAATTATCCGACTGATTAGCGATAGCACAGTCAAAAGAATTATGCTTGTTTATCCAAGCTAAATCCTTTTCCATATTGGATGCATTTACAACTAATAAATAGTTATTTTCTGCAATCATATAAAGTAGAAAATCATCTACAATGCCGCACTGTTTATTTGGCAAACAAGTATATTGTACTTTTCCAGGAATAAGTTTGCTTACATCATTGGAAGTAATATATTGTAAGAAATCAAGTGCATTTTCTCCAGACACAAATACCTCTCCCATGTGTGAAACATCAAAAACACCAACATTTTCACGAACTGCTAAATGCTCGGCATTCACACCTTCATATTGAACGGGCATAAAGTAGCCTGCAAAATCTACCATTTTCCCACCTAATTCTTCATGCACATCCGATAAAATTAATTTCTTCATCAATAAATTTTAGGGCAAAAATAATCTTAATTCGATAATTTTAAGCTGACTTTCTCTAAACTTTCAACAGAGCCAACCACTGTAACAATATCGCCTTTGCGTAGCCGAGTAAAGCCATGACAAACCAGTGCACTTTCTTTTCGGTGAACCGATAAAATAATCACATCAGATGGGAAGCGTAAGTTTCTAAGTGCCATGCCATGAATCTGCTCGTCCGTAATTTCAATATCAATGGTGTCTTGATTTTCTTCCATACCAAGCAAGAGAGCAGTTGCTTGTGGTGAGCGTACAAAATGGTCGAGCAAACTTACCATGGCGGTATTTGGCTCTACAATCTTTGCTCCCAATTTCTGGAATTTTTCAATATTTACTCTATTGTTAAGCCGAACAACGATATTTTTGGTGCCTAAATTTTCATAAGAAATTTCACAAATGCTGTAGTTATCCTCATCTGTCATTAAGGTAACAATTGTGTTTGCTTTTTCGCATTCGATTAGTGCACATGACTCCCTACTTAAAGAAGCAATATGAGCTATGTCCACTCCAGAAATACTCTTTACTTTTTCTTTACTGAGCATTGTAGCTATTTTTACTTTCCATCCTTGATTTACCAATTGGGTAGCTAAAGCAATGGATTGGTTTTCGTATCCGAAAATTATGGCATCACGCACATCATCCCCATCTTTTGAATCAGCTTTGGTATGCCCCTCATTTACCAGATTTATCGACCATTTAAAAAGTGGCGGACCAAGCACTTGACTAATAACAATAATAGCAATAATTAGGGTTAGAAACTCCTGCCCCCACACTTCAAATTCTGCTGCAACAATGGTTGCCAATCCCAGTCCTACTCCAGCTTGGGTTACAAAAGGCATCCAGCCCAACAAATTAAATTTCATAGAATCCTTAGCCAACACCCCTCCAATAAAAGCCCCGAATACAATGCTTAATAATCGAACTAAAAATAAAAGGATTGCTATTTCCCAGACAGTAATTAATATGTCAAAGGAAAGCGAAAGGCCAGTAAGTGTGAAGAAAGCAAGATAAACCGTGGGCCCTACTCTTGATACAATATCCGTAAATTCAAATCGGTATTTTGAGAAATTAGATACCATAAAACTAGCGATAATACATATTATCAATGGCTCAATTAGCACTTCAACTCCAAATTTTATGTGAGAATAATTAGCTACAAAATGTGCCAAAACATATACCAAATACCCAATAAGTAAGAGCAAAACAGATTTGATTTTTTTATCGTAAGCAAGTGATAGCATAAAGGACAAAAGTTTTCCTAAACCATAGCCCAAAGCAAAAGAAAGAGCAAGTTCTATCATTAATAAAGAAACAAAATCAAAGCCCATTTCCACCCCATTTACTAAGGACTTTGCTATGGCAAATGCAATGGTAAATAAAATAATGACCAATACATCTTTGATTACTGTTACCCCAAGTGCGGTTTGGGTAAAAGGACCTTTGGCTCGCATTTCATTTATAATGGCAATGGCAGATGAAGGAGAACGAGCTACAAAAATAACGCCCATCATTATAGAGATAGCAAGATTTGTTTTGGAAGACAAGGTCGACATAAAAGCAATGTTCTCAGCCAAAAAGTAAATAATGGCTGTACTCATTACAAAAGTTACTATCAATTGTCCAAAAGTAATCCAAGCAATTTGCCTCACTCTGTTTCTTAACTCCTTTAAATATAATTCTGAACCAGCAGCAAAAGCAATAAATGCCAAAGCAATATCATTGATGAAGTCTAATTTTACATGCGCATTTTTTGGAAACATCTGCAAAACAAAAGGTCCTGCAATTATCCCAATTATCAGTATTCCCGTAATAATAGGTAATCCAATTTTTTGGAATTCTTTCGATATCCTATTAGCTGCAATAGCAATAAGAGCAAAAGCCGCCAGAAATAAGTATGTTTCACTTATCAAGATTAGAGGTTTTAGTTTTTGAGTAAATATAGAAAAATTTAGTAAACGTGATAAGTAAAAAAAGGAAAGATGGAAGATAGGAGGTAAATGAGAAATAGAACACGTAAATTTAGCAAAACATCATCAGAAAGAAAATAGTTATATTATTTAATAACTAACTTTTTCTCTACCGTTCCATCATCAAAAATATAAAGAAGAGGAGTATTTGGTTTTGGCGTGATTGTTCTGCCAAAAATATCCACCACTTTTAGTAATCTTTTGTTAGGAGATTTATCCTCAATTCCAGACACACTACAATTTGTACTAAAAGAAGTCCATGTATCTTTGGCCCAATTATAATCAGCCCAAACCACATCATCTACATCAATGCAGTTAAGTGATGGATTATTTATAGACATAAAATACCAAAGCCCTTGATTGTTTCCATTTCTCAGATCTAATGATGTTAATTGATTATTGCCACAAGAAACTTCAAATAGTTGTGTATTATTGGATAAATCTAAAAATGTAATTTGATTAGAATAACAAAATAATTCCCTAAGAGCAGAAAAATCTTCAATCCCTGTTAAATCAGCAATTGAACTAGATGGAATATTCAAATAAGTAATAGTATCAATTCCAGCAGTTTCTACATAATCATCAAATACCCAATCCAGACCAAGGTTCATTAATTCTTGCTCAAAATTATCATCAGGAACATAAGTTTGTTGTGCATTACCAATAAAAGGCAGGAAAAGAAAAAGTGTAAATAAATATTTTTTCATAGCACAAATATAGTTATTTTTCAAAAAACCCATAAATAGTAGACCCACTACCACTCATAGCGGCATAAATAGCACCCTCCTTATAAAGTTGTTCTTTTATGCTTTGGAGTTTCGGATGTTTAATAAAGATGCTTTTTTCAAAATCATTTTTAATCTTTCCTTTCCACTTTTCTATAGGGAGTTTTATTAGTTCTCTTAAAGGGTTTTCTGGTATTTTTGGGCTAACTCCTGCATAAGCTTCTCCTGTTGAAATATGAATCCCAGGCATTACCAAGCGTATTTCAAAGACACTTAAATCCAAATCAATAGGGCTTAGTTTTTCTCCAATCCCTTCTACCAATGCTGGTCTATCATCAATAAAAAAGGGGCAATCAGCACCTAATTGTAAAGCATATTTTTTAAGTTGGGTTTTGTTTAGCTCTAATTCAAAAAGCTGATTTAAACCCATCAACGTTAGTGCAGCATCAGCCGAACCGCCACCCAAACCAGCCCCAATGGGAATGTGTTTGTGCAACTGAATTGCTACATTCGAAATAGAAAAATCTTTTTTTAATAAATGGAATGCTTTTTCACACAAATTCTCCCCTTTTGGAATATCAATCCCCTTTTTCACAAAGGAAAAATGTTGTTGCTCTGTTATTTCCAAAACATCATAGCACTGCTTTACAGGATAAAAAATAGAAGAAATCCCATGATAACCATCTTCTCTTTTACCAAGAATATTCAGCCCTATATTTATTTTTGCATGTGGAAAAAGTATCATCTAAAATTAGTTTTCAACAACAAAGGTAATCACATCCTTTTTTTTGGCGTAAGAAATATCATTTTATTTAACTTTGTTCCCCTTATTAATTTTTAACTATGGAATATTTAGAGTTTGAGAAACCTTTAGAAGAGCTTGTTCTGCAAATGGAGAAAGCACAAGAATTAAGCAAAGAAAGTGAGGTGGATGTAAGTGCTACCATCAAGGGTTTGGAGAAGAAATTAGAAAAATGCCGTAAGGATATTTACAGAAATTTGAGTCCTTGGCAAAAGGTGCAGCTCTCGCGCCATCCAAATCGTCCTTATACTTTGGATTATATTCAGGCAATTACAAAAGGAGATTTTGTAGAGTTGCATGGCGATAGAGGAGTAAAAGATGACAAGGCAATGATTGGCGGTTGGGGAACTATTGATGGAAAATCGGTCATGCTTATCGGCCAACAAAAGGGGCGAAACACTAAACAAAGACAGTATAGAAATTTTGGTATGTCCAACCCAGAAGGATACCGAAAAGCACTCCGATTGATGCGAATGGCTGAAAAATTTGGCAAGCCAATAATTTGCTTAATTGATACCCCAGGCGCATTCCCAGGATTAGAGGCAGAGGAAAGAGGACAAGGAGAAGCCATTGCCAGAAACATCATTGAAATGCTACAAATTAAGGTGCCTATTATTTGCATTATAATTGGGGAAGGCGCTTCTGGTGGGGCATTGGGCATTGGGGTTGGCGATAAAGTATTGATGCTCGAAAATACTTGGTATTCGGTTATTTCTCCTGAAAATTGTTCTACCATTTTGTGGCGTAGTTGGGATTACAAAGAGCAAGCAGCTGATGCACTAAAACTTACAGGAGAGGATATGCTAAAAAATAAATTGGTGGATGGAATAATAAAAGAACCAATTGGTGGAGCACATGCATTCCCTGAAAAAATGTATAGAATCTTGAAAAAAGAAATTATAAGTCAGATTGACGATTTAGCAGACTTAGATGCTGAGAAATTAGTAGAAAACAGAATGAATAAATTCTCAAAAATGGGAGTGATAAAAAATTAAGAAATGGCAAAACAGACTACAAGAAAATTAAAAAGTGTAAATGGTAAAATTGATGGAAAACTTCCGCCTCAGGCTATTGAATTAGAAGAAGCAGTTTTAGGCGCATTGATGCTAGACAATGAAGCGCTTTCAGATACCATTGATATTTTAAAGCCCGAATATTTTTACAGAATGGAACATCAAAAAATATTTGATGCCATCATTGTTTTATTTAACGAAAGTAAGCCAGTCGATATTCTTACCGTTATTGAACAGCTGAAAAAAATGGGGGCATTAGAAAATATTGGTGGTGCTTTTTACATTACTGGACTTACTAATAGTGTGGCTTCCTCAGCCAATACCGAATACCATGCACGAATAATTGTAGAAAAATTTATCCAACGCTCACTCATTCAAATTTCCAGCAATATCATAAAAGATTCCTTTGATGAAACCATTGATGTATTTGATTTGTTGAGTAAAGCCGAGCAAGATTTATTTAGCGTAACGGAAGGAAGTTTGAGAAAAAGTTACGATAAAATGAGTGTACTGATTACTAATGCCATACAAAGTATTGAGGAATTAAAAAACAAAAAAGATGGGCTAAGTGGTGTCCCTTCTGGTTTTTCAAAATTGGATCGCGTAACTTCAGGTTGGCAAAAATCCGATTTAATTATTATAGCAGGCAGACCAGGTATGGGGAAAACAGCTTTGGCACTTACCATGGCTCGAAACATTGCCATTAATCATAAAACTCCGATTGGGATTTTCTCTTTGGAAATGTCTTCCGACCAATTGGTAAACCGACTAATTTCAAGCGAATCTGAAATACCATCAGGCAAACTAAGAAAAGGAAATTTAGAGGAATATGAGTTTGTGCAATTGCATGAAAAAATTAGAGATTTAGCAGAAGCGCCCATCTATATTGACGATACGCCAGGACTTTCTGTTTTTGAACTCAGGGCAAAAGCCAGAAGGTTGGTAAAAAATCATGGCGTTCAAATTATTATTGTCGATTATTTACAACTAATGACTGCCGGAGGAAACAAAAGCGGAAACAGAGAACAAGAAATCAGCACAATATCCCGCTCCTTAAAAGGAATAGCCAAAGAATTAAAGATTCCTGTCATTGCACTTTCGCAAGTAAATAGGGGTGTAGAATCCAGAACTTCAACCAGCAAACGGCCAATACTTGCCGATTTGCGTGAATCAGGAGCAATTGAGCAAGATGCTGATATTGTTAATTTCATTTATCGTCCTGAATATTATAAAATTTATGAATGGGAAAACTCAGATGATTCAAGAGGACAGGCGGAAATAATTATTGCCAAACACCGAAATGGATCCTTGGAAAATATTCGACTCAAATTTATAAGCAACTTAGCAAAATTCTCAGATCTTGATTATTTTGATGGCGTGAATGAGGATGGAAGTCTTGGGGATGAACCATCATTTATTTCGCATTCATCAAGTATGAATGATGATGAATAAGAAAAATTTCTTACTGATAATTCTCCTTTTCTTTTGCTCTAAATTGTGGGCAGCATACCTACTCATTCCAATGGATGAGGGGCAAAAAAACCATCTGAAAGCATACGGAATTGCATATTATACTTTGCAAAATGACATTAAAGTAGATTGGCTACTAAATTACAGAGGGGGGAGCTTTTTGATAAAACATTATCCTGAAATTGAAAATGAATGTAGTATCAGAGGAGTAAGTTATGAGATTATTGCAGATGTGCAATCCACACAAATCTTGACTTCCATTGCAAGCCCAGAAGTAAATCAAGATGTAGTAAGATTGGAAAAAGCACCAAAAGTGGCTATCTATTCTCCAAAAAATAAACAACCTTGGGATGATGCTGTTACGCTCGCGCTAAAATATGCTGAGATTCCATATGAGGTAGTGTATGATGAGGAAGTGCTTTCGGGCTTATTACCGCTTTTCGATTGGCTTCATCTTCATCATGAGGATTTCACTGGGCAATACGGAAAATTCTATGTTTCTTTCAAAAATGCAACTTGGTATAAAGAACAAAAAAGGTTGTATGAACAATCGGCAAAAAATGCAGGATTTTCAAAAGTTTCTCAGCATAAATTGGCAGTGGCTAAAAAAATAAAAGAGTTTACTGCCGGTGGTGGATTTTTGTTTGCCATGTGTTCCGCTACCGATTCCTACGATATTGCATTAGCTGCTGAAGGAGTGGATATTTGCGCACATATGTTTGATGGTGATGCTCCTGACCCCAACGCACAAGAAAAATTAAACTTTGAAAAAACTTTTGCTTTTAAAGATTTTACTTTGGTTAAAAACCCTAACCAGTATGAATTTTCCTCTATTGACGCAACCCAAACTAGAAGGATAAAAAGAGAAATTGATTTTTTTACACTCTTTGATTTTTCAGCAAAATGGGATCCTGTTCCTACCATGCTCTGCCAAAACCATATGCAGGTAATTGCAGGATTTATGGGGCAAACCACTTCTTTCAAAAAACAGTACATAAAATCGAATGTATTAGTTATGGGAGAAACAAACGCCACAAATGAAGCGCGCTATATTCACGGAAAATTTGGCAATGGTACTTGGACTTTTTACGGAGGACACGACCCTGAGGATTATCAGCATAAAGTAGGAGATCCTCCAACCGATTTGAACTTACATCCAAACTCGCCAGGATACCGTTTAATCTTGAATAATATTCTATTCCCTGCTGCTAAAAAGAAAAAGCAAAAGACATAGAATTTATTAAATCCAAAACAAAAAAAGTCCTGCTTTTTTCAAAACAGGACTTTTTTAAAAAGGCGGCAACGACCTACTCTCCCAGATATCACTCTAGTACCATCGGCGCAACTGGGCTTAACTTCTCTGTTCGAAATGGGAAGAGGTGGACACCAGTGCTATAGTCACCATAAAATTTAAATAGGTTAAAAATGACATATATAGTAATGAATATATATAATTAAATCTAAAGTCTATGGGTAATTAGTATCACTCAGCTTTGACATCTCTGTCTTTACACTTGTGACCTATCAACGTCATCGTCTATAACGACCCTTAAAAGAAATCTAATCTTGAGATGAGTTTCGTGCTTAGATGCTTTCAGCGCTTATCTCATCCGAACGTAGCTACCCTGCAATGCAGCTGGCGCCACAACAGGTACACTAGAGGTTCGTCCATTCCGGTCCTCTCGTACTAGGAATAGGTTCTCTCAAATTTCTAACGCCCACAACAGATAGGGACCGAACTGTCTCGCGACGTTCTGAACCCAGCTCGCGTGCCACTTTAATGGGCGAACAGCCCAACCCTTGGGACCTTCTCCAGCCCCAGGATG
>DUAL01000230.1:14460-14961 GCA_012960835.1 Flavobacteriales bacterium
CGGAACCACCGGATCACTATGCCCGACTTTCGTCTCTGCTCGACTTGTAGGTCTTACAGTTAAGCACCCTTATGCCATTACACTCTACGCACGGTTACCAAGCGTGCTGAGGGTACCTTTGGAAGCCTCCGTTACTCTTTTGGAGGCGACCACCCCAGTCAAACTACCCACCAAACACTGTTTTCCATATAGGAATTAGAGTCCAGATAAATAAAGGGTGGTATTTCACATTATGACTCCACAAATCCTAGCGAATTCGCTTCAAAGTCTCCCACCTATTCTACACATTATTTATCCGAAATCAATGTTAAGTTGTAGTGAAGGTTCACGGGGTCTTTCCGTCCCGTTGCGGGTAATCGGCATCTTCACCGATACTACAATTTCACCGAGCTCATGGCTGAGACAGTGCCCAGATCGTTACACCATTCGTGCAGGTCGGAACTTACCCGACAAGGAATTTCGCTACCTTAGGACCGTTATAGTTACGGCCGCCGTTTACCG
>DUAL01000231.1 GCA_012960835.1 Flavobacteriales bacterium
GTGAATGGCTTTTTTTCTATTGCCAAAGTGCCGGCTGGTGATTATAAAATAATCATTACTTATTTGGGTTTTGACTCATTACAAGCAAACATACATCTTGCAGCTGGTAAAATTCTAACAAAAAAGTTTGAACTTACTGAATCTAGCATACAATTGGAAGAAGTGAAGATCTCGGCAGAACGCCAAGAAATGAAAACGGAAGTAAAAGCAGCAGTAATAAGAATTACACCAAAAGATTTAGAGATGATTCCTACAATTGGTGGAGAGCCTGACTTGGCCCAATATTTGCAAATTGTTCCTGGAGTGGTTTTTACTGGTGACCAAGGCGGACAGCTCTATATTAGGGGTGGTTCTCCTGTGCAGAATAAAGTTCTACTAGATGGAATGATAGTGTATAGCCCCTTTCATTCCATTGGATTATTTTCTGTTTTCGATACCGATATTATCAGAAATACTGATGTGTACACAGGAGGTTTTAGTGCGGAATATGGCGGAAGAATTTCTTCCATTATGGATATTAAAACAAGAGATGGAAATAAGAAAAATTTTGAAGGAAAGTTATCAGCCAGTACTTTTGGCTCCAAATTATTGATGGAAGGTCCGCTTAGTAAAACAGGCAAATCTTCTTTTGTGTTTTCAGGGAAAACTTCTTACTTAAACAAAAGCTCCGAACTTTTTTACAAACATCCAATACTCTCTTTTGATGAAAAGGGCTTGCCTTATTCTTATACCGATTTGTATGGAAAATTTTCTTTTCATGGAGGAAATGGAAGCAAACTAAACATCTTTGGCTTTAATTTTACCGACCAAGTAAACTACCAATATATTTCTGATTTACAGTGGGACTCAAAGGGAGTTGGAAGTCAGTTTATACTTGTGCCAGGAAGTTCTCCTATACTAATTGAAGGAAATTTCGCTTTTTCTAATTACAGTATAACTATGAAAGAGGCGGATTCAAAAGAGCGTTCAAGTGAAATTCTTGGCTTTAATGTAGGGTTTGATTTTACTTACTTTCTGGCAAAAGGAAAAGTTAAATACGGTTTTGATGTGTTGGGATTTGAAACAGATTATACTACTAAAAATTCAGTAAACTCCACTATTGAGCAAGATGAAAATACTTCTGAATTCTCGGCTTATGTAAATTACCAATACACATCAACAAGATTTATTATTGAGCCAGGATTTAGAATTCAAAAATATACGCTCGGTTTTTCACCTGAGCCAAGATTAGGGATGAAATACAATGCTACCGACAAATTACGATTGAAGTTCGCAACAGGAATTTATTCACAAAATATATTAAGTACAGTATCAGATAGAGATGTAGTTAATTTATTTTATGGTTTTATCTCAGGACCTGATAATATTCCAGAACAAGAGAATGGTGAGGACTACCCACACAAATTGCAAAAGGCAACACATTTTATTGCTGGAATTGAATATGATTTAGGTACAAATCTGGATTTGAGTATTGAAGGGTACAGAAAGAATTTCACCCAGCAAACCAATATCAATAGAAATAAAACCTCTAATGCTGATAATGATTTTATTATTGAAACTGGCTATGCCCAAGGGGTAGATGTTTTGCTTAAATACAGCAATAAGCAACTTTATCTTTGGGGTGTTTACTCCTTAGGGTTTGTGCGTAGAGATGATGGTGTGATGGAATATGCGCCACATTTTGACAGAAGGCATAATGTGAATTTAGTTGCTTCCTATAAGTTTGGAAGGAACAATTCCTGGAAAACGGATGTGCGCTGGAATTTGGGTTCAGGATTTCCATTCACACAAACGCAAGGGTTTTATGAAAACCTGAATTTCCAGGATGGAATAAATACAGATTATACCTCAGTAAATGGCGATTTAGGTATACAATATGCCGAATTAAATAAAGGGAGATTGCCATACTACCACCGCTTGGATTTATCCATCTCAAAAACAATAAAGATTGCTAAAAAATCTGATTTGGATTTAAGTGCAAGTATTACCAATGTTTACAATAGGGAAAATATTTTCTATTTCAACAGAATTAAATACGAAAGGGTAAATCAGTTGCCCATTATGCCAAGTATTGGGGCGAGTATTACATTCTAAATCATGACATCTTAAACTAAATCATGACATCTTAAAAAAAACTTTTAATAAAATTTTTATCAAGTTCGATATTATCGGCTTGAAATAGTATTTTTGGCAACAATTAAATTTGTAAATAATTGTGAGTATTTCTCCTTCAAAATACATTTTCGTAACAGGTGGTGTTACATCATCACTTGGTAAAGGAATCAT
Source organism: Flavobacteriales bacterium (assembly GCA_012960835.1). Classification (GTDB taxonomy): domain Bacteria; phylum Bacteroidota; class Bacteroidia; order Flavobacteriales; family BACL11; genus DUAL01. The sequence goes on from DUAL01000231.1 coordinate 2,287, forward strand.
TTCTGCATCATTAGGAAAGCTTTTAATGGGAAGAGGATATAGCGTAACTATTCAAAAATTGGACCCTTACATTAATGTGGATCCGGGAACAATGAACCCCTACGAACATGGCGAATGCTATGTAACAGAAGATGGAGCAGAAACCGATTTGGACTTGGGGCATTACGAAAGATTTTTGAATACTCCAACCTCACAAGCCAACAATGTGACTACCGGAAAAATATACCAAACCGTTATCAATAAGGAGAGAGAAGGGGCTTATTTGGGAAAAACTGTTCAGATAATTCCTCATATTACGGATGAAATAAAAAGATGTATAAAGCTTTTGGGCGATACAGAAAAGTATGATTTTGTCATTACTGAAATTGGCGGAACGGTGGGAGATATTGAATCATTACCTTACATTGAAGCAGTTCGGCAACTAAAATGGGAATTGGGAGAGGATACTTTATTCATTCATCTTACATTGGTTCCATTTTTAAAAGCATCAGGAGAGTTAAAAACAAAACCCACTCAACATTCAGTAAAAACACTTCTTGAATCTGGAATTCAACCAGATATTTTGGTGTGTAGAACCGAGCACGAATTGGGTATTGATATTAAAAGAAAGATTGCGCTTTTCTGTAATGTGGAGAAAGAGGCGGTTATTGAATCTATTGATGTTGAGTCCATTTATGAAGTACCAATAAAAATGTTAGATGAAGGATTGGATAAAGTAGTTTTGAAAAAACTCAACCTAAATGATTCTACCAAATTAAATCTGGATAATTGGAACAGCTTTTTAAAGAAACTAAAAAATCCGAAAAAGACAGTTAGTATAGGTTTAATTGGAAAATATATTGAATTGAAAGATTCTTACAAATCGATTACAGAAGCATTTATTCATGCTGGAACAACTCATAATTGTGCTGTTAAGGTGAAATGGATTCATGCTGAAAGTATAAATACAAAAAATGTAAAAAAAGAGTTGAAAGGATTAGATGGTGTTTTAGTAGCCCCTGGTTTTGGAGATAGAGGCATTGAAGGGAAAATTCTTGCGATTAAATATGTTCGAGAAAATAATATTCCTTTTCTAGGGATTTGCCTTGGTATGCAATGTGCCGTTATTGAATTTGCTCGAAATGTAATTGGGATGAAAAAAGCCCATACTACCGAAATTGACTCAAAAACAAAATATCCTGTAATTGATATTATGCAGGAGCAGAAAGAAATAATCAATAAGGGGGGTACCATGCGATTAGGAGCATTTACTTGTAATATTAAAAATGGTTCGAAAACCAAAAAAGCATACAAGCGAAATTCCGCCAAGGAGAGACACAGGCACAGATACGAGTTCAACAATACTTATTTGGAAGATTTTGAGAAAGCTGGAATGTTGGCAACAGGAATAAATCCGGATAGCAATTTGGTTGAAATTATGGAAATTCCGAAACATCCTTGGTTTGTTGGTGTACAATTTCATCCTGAATATAAAAGCACTGTTTCTAGCCCTCACCCATTATTTATCGATTTTATAAAAGCTTGTCTTAATCAGAAAAACTAATGAAGCAGTACGATAAAAATTCTTTAATAGGACTTTTATTAATGGGATTCATTCTCATTATTTTTAATACCTATTTCTTCCCACAAGTAGAAGTGGAAACAAAAAAGGTAGAAACTACAACAATTGTTGCTGATAATAATAAAACAATCTTAACACAAAACGAAACGGAAATAATTGCAGCTGCAATTGTGGATTCTATAATTAACAAACAATATGTTAATCAGTATGGAATTTTTGCAAATACTGCAATTGGCTCTGAGCAAGAATCAATTTTAGAAAACGATAAATTAAAAATCACTTTCTCTAACAAAGGAGGAAGGATTACGTCTGTTATTTTAAAAGAGTTTCAAACACACGATAGTTTGCCCTTGCAACTTTTTGATGGGGACTCATCAAGGTTCAATCTGCAATTTTCAGTTGGAAAACCTATTAATGCAGAAAATTTATTTTTTGTCGCAAAACAAAATGGAAATGCTTTAAGCATGAAACTGATGGCGGATGCCAATCATTATGTGGAATACATTTATACCATAACAGATGACTATCTCATTGATTTTGATATCCATTTGGTCGGGATGGAAAACCTTATTCCATCAGGAGTAAATTACATGAACTTGGAGTGGCAAATGAAAACGCCACAAACCGAAAAAAGCAAATCGAATCAAGATATGTACACTGGTATACAATACCAATATAGTGCTGACAAGGAAGTTGATTATTTAAGCTTTACTTCAGATGAAGAAGAGAAAATAAATGCGCGATTAAATTGGGTTGCTTTTAAACAGCAGTTTTTCAGTGCAATCATTATTGCAAAAGATGGCTTTGAAAAGCCAACTAATTTGGTTTCTGAGAAAAATGAAAAATCAAAATACATAAAGGATTTATCTGCTCAATTTGAATTACCTTATCTTCATAAAACAAACGAACAACTCAATTTTCAATTTTACTTTGGCCCAAATCATTACAAAACATTAAAGGCATACAACTCTGGTTTTGAGGAATTAATTCCACTGGGTTGGGGAATCTTTGGTTGGGTAAACCAATACATCATTATCAATATTTTTGATTTTTTGAGTAAATACATGAGCAATTATGGTCTGATTATTTTACTGCTTACCATCATTATTAAACTGGCACTATCACCTTTCACTTACAAGGCCTATCTCTCACAGGCCAAAATGAAAGTATTAAAGCCAGAGATTGATAAAATAACTGAAAAGCACAAGAAGAAAGACCCAATGAAATCCCAACAAGAAACCATGGCACTTTATCGAAAAGCTGGGGTAAACCCAATGGGAGGATGCTTGCCCATGCTTTTTCAATTTCCGATACTTATTGCCATGTTTCGGTTTTTCCCTGCCTCTATTGAGCTAAGGCAAAAAAGCTTCCTTTGGGCGGACGATTTATCTTCTTATGATTCCATTATGAGTCTTCCTTGGGATATTCCTTTTTATGGAGATCATGTTAGTTTGTTTACCCTTTTAATGACTGTTTCCACAATCATGTACACTAGAATGAATAGTCAATCCATGGGCGGACAAATGGAGCAAATGAAATGGATAATGTACCTTATGCCAATCATGTTTTTAGGATTTTTCAATAATTATGCAGCAGCCCTTTCTTATTATTATTTCTTAGCAAATATTTTTACTTTTTCCCAGCAGTATTTTATGAAACGATTTATTGATGAGGATGCAATATTGGCACAATTGGAAGCCCATAAAAAGAAACCCGCAAAACCCAAATCTAAATTTCAAAAAAAGTTGGAGGATATGCAAAGAAAGCAAGAACAACAAATGAAAAAGAGAGGGAAGTAATTGGTAGATAGACCACAGATTATTGAAAAATTAATTTGGTGATTTGATGATGAGTTAATTAAACGAATAATCAAATAAACATTTATAAAAATGAAACAAATCTTACTATTATTTTTATGTTTGGCTTATGCCTGTGGAAGCAGTAAAAATAGCACAGAAACAAAAGTAAAAAAGGAGAAAAAAGAACTTATTATTTCCTTGCAAAGAACCCCATGCTATGGAACTTGCCCTATTTACAAAATGGAAATTTTTTCGGATGGCTCTGCCTTTTATCATGGGGAACGCTTTGTAGAAAAAAAAGGGGATTATGAATTTCCAGTAAGTAAAGAAACAATAAACTACATCCTAAAAAAAGCGGTTGAAATTGGCTTTTTTGAATTGGAGGACAAATACACAGCTAACATAACTGACCTACCTAAAACCATTACTTTTATAAAAAATGGTAAAGACGAAAAAAGAGTTATCGATTATTATGGCGCCCCAAAAGCTTTGAAAGAATTTGAAAGTTTGGTGGATGGGTGTATTGATTATAGAAGGATGAAAAAGATAAAAGATTAGATTTTTTCTAAAAACAACTCCATTCCCTTTTTCTTTTCAGCATCTAATTGATAAGAAATTTTATTGTTTAAATAATCAGCAGGATTTTTGCAATGGCTATAAATAGCAGCAGTCGAATCAATAGCTTTTTGGGTGTTTTGCAGCCCAAAAGAAAGTGCTGTATTAAACTCTTTTATAAAATCTTCATCTATTTTTTTATTTGCAATCCAACAGGCAAAAACAAAAGGCAATCCTGTATGAGCTTTCCAAATGGCTGATAAATCATAAACATACTTAAATTTGTTTTGATACTGAAAACCCCTATCTCCAATAATAAGCCCAGCCTTTTTCCCTTTTATGTGCTGTTCATAATTTGCTTTTACTTCAATTAATTTTGGAGATACCTTCCAATATTCTTTTAGTAATATTTTCAATAATTCTACTGAGGTCTTGGATTGGTAATCCAAAAAAATACTTTCTATTTCATTAATTGGAACATCAGAAAAAAGACAAACAGTATCTACTGCTCCATCTGCCCCAATGCAGAAATCGGAAATAATGTAGGCATTCTGTATTTGCTTTAAAACAACAATAGGAACCAAACCAATATCCACTTTGTTAGTTAGTAATTTATCAGCACAAGCAGAAGGAATATCCAAACTGATATCCAATTTTTTAGCCAATCCTGATTGTTCCAGTCCATAGATAAATGGAATGGTATTAAGGTAAGAAACAACTGATATTTTTAGCATTTCGGATAATAAGCATCAACAATGTAATACGCAATATAAAACACTAGTGATAATTTTAGAAATGAACCAGTTATAAATCCAAGAACCGCACCAAACGCAATTTTCAATGGTTCATTATCTTCTTGCTCCATTTTAGCACCAATATAAGCGCCAACAAAGGGGCCAAATAATATACCAAATGGTATAGGTAATATTACACCTAAAATTAACCCTATAATTGTACCATTTCTTGCTTTTTTATTAACCCCAAATTTTTCAACACCATAAACTTGCAACCAATAATCTAAAAAAAACACAACTACTACAATTATCCCTAACATAATTATGGTATTCTGTCCTAATTCATTAGGAATACAAAAGTAAAAAAGTAATAATGCTAAATAGGATACCGGAGGCCCTGGTATTAAAGGGAAAAAACTACCAACAAAACCTATAACCAGTAAAATTAAAACAATTATAATAATAAAAAAGTCCATTTTTCAAAAATAAGAAAAGAAAGCAGTCAATAAACGTAAAACTTATGATTTACCAAAATCAAATTCATTACGCAATTATTTAGTAAATTTGCATCTTCTTAAAAAAAAATAGAAATATGCCCCTTAATGCATTATCAGCAATATCGCCAATTGACGGAAGATACAGTAAGAAAACAGAAAGTTTGAAGCAGTATTTTTCAGAAGCAGCTTTAATTAAATACAGAGTATTGGTTGAAGTGGAGTATTTTATTTCCCTGTGCAATTTTCCTTTACCTCAACTACAAAATTTTCCTACTAAAAAATACGAGCTTTTAAGAAATTTATATGCTAATTTTACCAATGAAGATGCACAAAAAATAAAAGATATTGAAGGTGTAACAAACCATGATGTAAAAGCTGTGGAATATTTTATAAAAGAAAAATTCGATAAATTAGGATTGCAAGATTTTAAAGAATTTATCCATTTCGGACTTACCTCACAAGATATTAATAATACTGCTGTTCCACTATCGATTAAAAATGCTATGGAAGAAAATTATCTTCCTCAAATCAAAAAGATAGTGGCAAAACTGAAAACAAGGGCAAAGCGGTGGAAAGATATGGCAATGTTGGCTCGAACTCATGGGCAAGCAGCATCTCCAACCAGATTAGGAAAAGAAATAATGGTTTTTGTAGAACGAATAGAAAATCAATTAGCGCTTTTAAATAACATTCCTTTTTCTGCAAAATTTGGTGGAGCAACAGGTAACTTTAATGCACATCATGTCTCTTATCCTGAAATTGATTGGGTAAGTTTTGCAAATAGCTTTACAGCTGATGCTTTGGGATTGGAAAGACAGCAAACAACTACACAAATTGAGCATTACGATAATGTAGCAGCTCTGATGGATAATTTGAGCAGAATCAACACCATCTTTATTGATTTTTCAAAAGATATCTGGACTTATGTATCTATGGATTATTTCAAACAAAAAATAAAAGAAGGGGAAGTTGGCTCATCAGCAATGCCACACAAAGTAAACCCAATTGATTTTGAAAATGCAGAAGGAAACCTGGCTATGGCAAATGCAGTTTTCAATTTCTTATCTGGTAAATTGCCAATTTCTCGTTTGCAAAGAGATTTGACAGACAGCACAGTTTTACGAAATATAGGCGTTCCTTTTGCTCATACAAGTATTGCTTTCGCTTCTTTGGAAAGGGGATTGGATAAATTGGTGCTCAATAAGAAAGCGATTGATACCGATTTGGAGAAAAACTGGGCAGTGGTTGCAGAAGCCATACAAACCATTTTAAGAAGAGAAGGATTTAAAAATCCTTACGAAATGCTAAAAGAACTTACCAGAACCAATGAGGTGATAAATGCAGAAAGTATTGCTAACTTTATCAATAATTTAGAAATTTCTGAAAAAGTTAAAAAAGAATTATTGGCTATTACGCCATTCAACTATACCGGGATTTAAGTAGTAATTTTATGCTTAACAAGATAATCTTCCCAATTCCAAATAAAATGGGTCATTAGGTTTTTCAGTTCCTGAAAGAAAATAGGATTTGGCTCATTTTTCCTTTTGAATAAATTCACCTGAAAATCATTGATATTGTATTTGTCAAAAACGGCAGTTGCCATTGCCTCAATGCAATTGTCAGCCTTGCGTAAAAGATCGGACAAATAAGTTTCATAATCTACTAATTGTTCAAGTGCAATATCATTTCCCCCTTCTACTTTTTCTGCCATAATATCAATAAGCTGATTGTGCAATTTTTCGGCCTGCTCATCATCAAAAAAGGAAGGAATCATTTTTAGGTTTCCAACAAAAATAATAAGCCGAAACCACCTAATATCCTTATTTGATAGATTAGGGTTTCTTTCCAAATTATTATTGTTATTAATAAAATCTTGTATTTCTACAAAGCCATTTACAATCACTTCATCAAGAGTGGTGACAAGAAGATTAGCTGTTTTTAAAGAGCTTATCTTTTTCTTTTTAGATAATAATCCAAGAAATTTTATCATATTTATTATTTCAGATTAAAATATATTCTCGACTTTTCCATTATCTGATCCCCAATTGCAAGGCAAGCGGTTGCCGCAGGAGATGGCGCATTAAGAACATGTAAATTGTTTTTGTTTTGCACAATTCTGAAATCATCAATCACCTCTCCGTCAATGCCTAGAGCCATGGCCCTTACTCCACTTCTTCCTTCAATAATATCCTCCATTTTCAAAGTTGGTATCATCTTTTGTAATTCTTTCAAAAATAGAGCTTTTGAAAAAGCCCTGCGATACTCATTCAAGCCAAATTTCCAATGATTTATGAACAACCTCCAAGTGCCTGAAAAGCTTAGTGCCTGAAAAGAATCCTCCCATGAAAAGTCTGTTTTTTTATACCCTTCTCTTTTAAAAGTAAAAACTGCATTTGGACCGCACTCAATCTCTCCATTCATCATTCTTGTAAAATGAATGCCCAAAAAAGGAAATTCAGGATTAGGAACTGGATAAATTAAGTTGTTTACTTTACATTTTGCTTGATTTGATAACTGAAAATAATCTCCTCTAAAACCCACAATCTGTATGTCTAATTTCACCTTGTCTTTTTTGGCTAAACGGTCGGAAAACAAACCACCACAAAAAATAGTGTGCTCAACTTTCAGCTTTCCTTTTGTTGAAAACAACAGCCCATCCTCTATATCTAATACTTCACAATTTAAAGCTATTTTACTTTTAGGATTCAGCTGTTTTATCAATTCTGCAAACTTATTACTCACCTCTTTATAATCTATTATTCCGCTTTGCGGAACCCAAAGAGCAGCCACGCCTTCTGCATTTGGTTCAATATTTTTAAACTGCAGAGGGGTTAATATCTGTAAATTTTCCAAACCATTTTGCTCCCCATTTTTCTTTAACGTTTCTAATTCAGTTGCTTCCCTCTTATTTAGTGCCAACACAATTTTACCACAAATATCATGTTTTATATTATTCTCTTTTGCAAATTGCACCAATTGCTTTCGCCCTTTAACACAATTTTTGGCTTTCAATGAATTAGGTTTGTAATATAAACCCGAATGAATAACTCCTGAATTTCTTCCAGTTTGATGAAAAGCTAATTCTTTTTCCTTTTCTAAAATGATAAGGTTTAATTTTGGGAATTCTCTCTGGATTTGATAGGCGATAGCCAAGCCAACTATTCCTCCACCTACAATTGCAATGTCATATTTGGCTTCTTGCATTTAGGTGCTACTTATTTTCTTTAATGGTGAATACTCGCGAGATATTAAAACCAAAATAAATATCGCCTTGCTCCCAATCTCCTTTAGTTTCATGAATAAATGATGACTCAATCATGGCTGGAGAATTACTTAGGTGCAACTGGAAAACATGCCCACCCGTTTCAATATCAAAACCAAAGGAAAGCACATCATTATTTATTTTTCCGTTTATCTGCATAAAATATTCCGCATTTACCGAAATTCGATTTGTTAGCTTTTGTCTTGCGCCAAATCCTAAGGAAATTCTATCATTTTTTTCTGCATAGTTTACCAAATTGTAATGCACTAAAGTTGGGGAAAGCTGAACAGATAAATCTCTATTTATTTTTCTGGCAATAAGTATTTGATGGGCAAAACTGAGTTGATTGCTCAACTCAAAAGTTTCTTCTTTGGTTTCACTCCACCTGTACTGTTTAATGAAAATAGCAGAATTTATTGCAACAGTAACAGGGAATTCTTTACTTCCTTTGCTTTGTCTTTTTAATCTAATTTTTGTGCTTGCATCTATTGTTTTTAGTGCTGAGCTTCTTCCGAGTCCAACACTCATCCAATCTTTGATTCCATAGTCAAATCCTAATCTAATTTGTGAATTGTCTAAGCCAAATAAATTGTAAAAGCCTGAATTAAGCGCTCCAAACCTATGCTGAATCTGAAATTGCAAAACCCCCTTTGAAAGTATTTCAACTGATTGCCCATTAACTACTTTTTTACCTTTAAAAGTAGAGCTAATATACATTGGCTCATTATCTACTTCAAGCAAGGATAACAAACCATCTTGTGCTTTTGCAAAAATACTTGACAACATTATAAGAAGGATTATGATTTTTTTCATTGTTTTTTCATTTCAATATTTACTTTAATTTCTATTTCTTCTGCAATATTATACATTACAATTCTAGGAACTTTAATTTTATAGTCTTTTAATTTTACAGAAAATTTAACGGCAGAAATAGAAGCTATATTATCATTTACTTGCAAATTTCCGACAACACTGATAGTATTAGCTTCTCCATGAATTGTAAGTTTGCCTTCTACATTTGCAACACCATTTTTGTGAGAAACAACTTTTCCAACAAAAGTAGATGTTGGAAAAATGTCCGACTCCATATAATTCTCATTAAAATGTTCTTGCATCAAGGATTTTGGAAATATAAAATCTGTAATGTTTAACAGAAAAACTAACACTTTGGTTTTAGCATCATAAACGGCAGAAACTTTATTATTTATGGCCGAAATATCTTCCACTGGCGCCTTAGAAAAAAAGCTAATTGTTCCATCTTTTGCTAAATATTGTTGGGCATTTGCAGAAAAACAAATCAGGAATAAAAATATACTAATTATTTGGCGCACCATTTTCTTTCCAGTTTTCAATAATTAATATTTCCTCTACAGTTAATCTTTCCCCATTCTTTGGCATAAATCCAACTTCTCTTTTTATACTTTCAATAACATTGCCATTTAATACCTGATTTCGAATTTCTTCATAATTTGAAAGAGATAATATACCATTCGGATTTGATGGAAAATGACAGCCCCAACAATGTTCAATAAATATTGGTTCCACACAATCAGTAAATGATGGACTGTTAACCTCACAATCGGAAAAAATACAAGAACTATCATCTACTTGAGCGTATGGATCATAATTTAGAGCTAATGAATCCATACAACCAACTAACAACTCATCATAAGTGCAAGAAGTAATGACTAGCATACTAAGTATTAAAAAAAATCTCATCTTACAAAGTTATTGCTTTTTGTAAAAGTAATTCTATTAAAAAGCAATAAACCGATAATAAATAAAATAATTACTACCCAAAGTGCCATTTGCTGGCTATAATAAGTGGTGATAATTCCAAAAAGTAAAGGCCCTAAAAAGGAAGTGGCCTTACCGGTAAGGGCAAAAAATCCAAAAAATTCATTTTGTTTTTCCTTTGGCATGAGTTGCGCCATTAGCGAACGACTGCAGGATTGATTTGGCCCCACCATCAAACCAATAAGCACTCCAGCAAACCAAAAAATTTCCTTAGGAGAATTTGTTTCAGGAGCAATATACGCTAAAAGAGTGGCTATTATTAAAACAACTAAAGAGATATTAATTACCTTTTTTACTCCAATTTTATCTTCCAAATAACCAAATAAAAAGGAGCCAAAGCCGGCACAACTATTCAGCACAATGCCTAAAAGCATTACTTCCTCAAAAGTAAAATTTATAGTTCCTACTGCATAAATTCCTCCTAGTGCAAATATGGTAATCAGTCCATCATTAAAAAACAGGCGAGCTATTAGAAATTGAGATATTTGCTTGTAATAGCTAATAGAGTTAAAAGTTTTCCTAATGGTAGCAAATGAATCAGAAATATGCTTTTTGGTAAGTTTTTCTTTCTTTCTGTCTTTTAAAAATAAAAAAGTAGGGATACTGAAAATAGCAAACCAAATACCCACCAAAATATTAATTTTTCTTATTCCTATCTCATCTAAATCAGGGAATAAGAACAAAGAAAGAAACAATGCTAACAAACCCCCAACAAAACCCAACCCCCAAGCAAATCCAGAAATACTGCCGCTATTTTCTCTATTGGACAAATCCGGCAAATAAGCATTACAAAAAACCGAGCCCATTTCAAAAGCAATATTAGCAATTATAAAAAGGGTGAGTGCCCAAAACACATCTCCAGCCTTTGGAAAATAAAGCAAAATAGAAAATACCGCACAAATGGCCGTAAAAGAAATTAGAAAGAATTTTCGATAACCACTATTGTCGGCAATAGCACCCAGTATTGGTGATAATATAGCCACAATAATTGCAGTAATTGCAATTGCATTTGCCCACATTGCTGTGCCAATTTGTGGGTTTGGAGCTATCACTTTCACAAAAAATGCACTATAAATAAAAGTGACTATTATGGTAGTAAAAGGTTGGTTGGCAAAATCGTAAAACGACCATGCCAAAACTTCCTTTCTGTTTTTAATTTTTGATAAAATCATAAATTTAAAAAACCCAATAATACAATTTTTATTCCTAAACTAGTTTTTAGTTAATAAATGTTAAAAAAATGTAAATTTGCGGATTGAAAAATTAAAATGAACTTAGAAGGAGTTATTGCAATTACAGGAAAAACTGGGCTATTTAAGGTAATATCACAAGGGAATAATGCGGTAATAGTAGAAAATTTGGCGGACAAAAAAAGAAAAACTTGGATCACTTTATCTGACAAATTTGAATGAAATTGGTATTTACACCTTTGAGGACACCAAGCCATTATCAGAAATATTTGATATTATTGCCAAAAAAGAAAACGCAAAGCAAGGTATCAGTCATAAAGCAGATAAAGAAGAGTTAATAAAATACTTTGAAGAGATTTTGCCTAATTATGATGTAGAAAGAGTTTATATTTCTGATATTAAAAAAGTAATTCAGTGGTATAATGCACTGCAAACTGCTGATTTGATTGAATTACCACAAGCCGAGAAAAAAACTACTAGAAAGAAAGCGACTGCTGAAAAAGAAAATTAATGGAAACACAACAAATAACAATACCAATAAGACCAAAAAGAAAATTTGTTTCTGAAAATTTAATCATTGATTCTTGGGAAAAGATAGAATCTTTATTTGATAATTTAGTAGAAAGAGAAATTTCAAATGTAGCTGAATTAGAAAAATGGATGTTGGACCGTTCTGAATTGGAAGCCGTATTGGAAGAAGATATGGCTTGGAGATATATTAAAATGAATATTGACACTACCGACAAAGAATTAGGAGAACTATTCACCTTTTGGATTAAAGAAATTGCACCAAAAACTGCTCCTTATTCTCACAAACTAAATGTAAAATTAGTGGAGAGTCCTTTTCTAAAAGATTTAGAGAAGAAGAAATACCGCATTTATTTAAGAAGCGTAAACAAACAAATTGAGATTTTCCGTGAGGAAAATATTCCGTTATTTACTACAATGGAACAAAAGCAACAAGAGTATGGCTCTATTTCTGCAAAGATGAGCGTGGAAGTAGATGGAGAGAAACTAACCATGCAAAAAGCTGCACAATTATTAAAAGATACGGACAGAAATAAAAGAGAGGAAGTATTTAACAAAATAAGCAGCAGAAGATTGCAAGATGAAAAAGTATTGGACGATTTGTTTGATGAGTTAATTACACTCCGACAACAAATTGCAAAAAATGCTGGCTTTGATAATTATCGTGATTATA
>DUAL01000232.1 GCA_012960835.1 Flavobacteriales bacterium
TACTTCTTGTAGATCAGATTCTGATTTGAATCCTGCTAATTGTTGTCTTAAAATTGCTGATACCTCAGCTGGTTTTACTTCTGCCATTTTTTTGTTTTTTTAATTAGAAGTCCTGTATATACAAGTTTTTGTTAAATATTTGTCTTAATTCAGAAATTGCTTTAGATACACTTGCGTCTAATTGCTTATCTCCCATTCTGATGATTGCTCCACCAATAATAGTTGAATCAACTTTTTCAGTTAATTCTACATTGTGCTCACCATGTTTTTTAATAAAATTAATCACCTCAGATTTTAGCACTTCATCCAGGGGATCAGCAGTAATAACTGTGGCAGTTTCAATTTTTTTGTGGGCTTTATATAACGTGATGAAACTACTTGCGATTAAAGTCAATAAACTTTCTCTTTTTTTAGTAGTAATTATATTAATAAACGACATAGTTACTTTACCAATTTTTGACCCAAAAATATCTTCTAAAATTTTTAATTTTTTATCTGTTTTTACAATTGGGCTTTTTAGTAATAGTGAAAGTTCTTTGCTTTCAGCACAAACTGCATGAAGCAACACCATATCTCTATAGGATTGCTCCAGTGTATCTTGCTCAATCACTAATTGAAATAAGGCTTTTGCGTATCTTATTGTTACTCTTGATTGCTTCATTATATACTAGTTAAGTTTATTGCTTTTTAAAGCTTCTGCAATCAACTCTTTTTGTTTGTTTTTATCAGACAACTCTGATTTTAAAATCTTTTCAGCAATATCAATTGACATCTCAGCAACTTGGTTTTTAAGCTCAGTAATTGCTTTCATTTTTTCATTATTAATTTGCTCCTTTGTTGTTATTAATATTTTATCAGACTCAATCTTTGCTTTATCTTTCGCTTCAGCTATAATATTATCTTTAATTTCTCTACCTTCTTTTAAAAGTGCATCTCTTTCTTTTTTTGCTTCCGTTAATATCCGTTCATTGTCTGTATTAAGAGCAAGCATTTCTTTTTTTGCCTTATCTGCTGCTTTTAAAGCATCTTCAATACTTTTATTTCTTTCATCAACTGCAGCTAAAATTGGTTGCCATGCATACTTTTTTAATACAATAAGCAAGAGCAAAAATACTATTGTTGTCCAAAATATTAATCCTATTTCAGGGGTTACTAATTCCATAATTTTATATATATTTTACTCCCAGTTACAATATGTGACAGGGAATTACTTATTAAACCGCCTTGAGTTTTTAACTGCCTTGCATTAGGGCTATAACACAACCAAACAGTGCAACTCCCTCTACAAGAGCGGCTGTAATAAACATATTGGTTTGAATCATTCCTGATTGTTCAGGTTGTCTTGCCATCGCTTCAAGGGCTTTTCCTCCAATTAACCCAATCCCTATCCCAGCACCAACAGCTGATAAACCAGCGCCAATTGCTGCAATTCCTTTTATTTCTTCCATTTTAAATAATTTTTAGTTAAACAAATTTGTTAATAATTAATGATCTTCTTTTACAGCCAACCCAATAAAGACAGCTGACAATAATGTAAATATATAAGCTTGTAAAAAAGCTACTAATAATTCAATAAGGTAAATAAACAATACAAACAATACTGAAAGTGGCGCAACTCCCCATGCGGCTCCATTCCCCGCTCCAGATTGAGCAATAAATATTAAGGAGATTAAACTCAGGATTGTAATGTGTCCTGCAGTAATGTTAGCAAATAATCTAACCATTAAAGCAAAAGGTTTTGTGAAAACTCCAAAAATCTCAATCGGAACCATAATTGGCATTAAAACTAGCGGTGTTGGGGGGTTAAAAATATGTTTCCAATAGTTTTTATTGCCAGAAATAGTTGTAATAATAAAAACAAACACTGAAAGAACTAATGTCACTGATATATTACCTGTAACATTTGCAGATCCTGGCAATAATCCCATTAAATTATTAATGAAAATAAAAAAGAATACTGTTAGTAAAAAGAAGGTGTATTTTTTATATTTAGGGCCAATATTTGCTTTTATTATATCATCTCTAACAAAAAGAATAAGTGGCTCTAAAAATGCTTGTATTTTTTTAGGAGCATATTTATTTTTTTTATACCCAGCAGATGTAGTTCTAAGGAGCAGAAATAATATTAAGACAGAAATTAACATTGATGCTACATTTTTAGTAATCGAAACATCAAGAATAGACATGCTTTTTTGTTCTGTATTTACAACTGTAATATGGCTATGTTCGTCTATAGAGTAAATTCTATCTTCTTTTTGAACGTCAGAGTGTCCGTGATTAAAATCACTTGACATAAAAAAATCTAGATTTCCGCTGGTGTATAAAATTACAGGAAGAGGTATAGAAACAGGATGCAACTTCCCTTCATTATCTTTGTAATCAAATAAATGCCACTCATGAGAGTTCTTAATATGGTGCATAATTTTAGGAACTGGGTTATAAGTCCCCTTTTCGCTCTTCTCTTCAGAATGATTTTCGGCAAAAATATTTGT
>DUAL01000233.1:0-3920 GCA_012960835.1 Flavobacteriales bacterium
GATGTTGCCACTGAATACGATACGATTAAGGAAAATTATTTGAACCGAAAATCCGATAAAGAATATGTAAGTATTGCTAGTGCAAGGGAAAATGCAGCCAAAACGGATTGGGAAAATGAAGATATTCCTACTGCAAATCAGTTAGGTGTGCAGGTTTTTGAAGATATTGATATAGCAACCATTCGCAATTATATTGATTGGACACCTTTCTTTTTTACTTGGGAGATGCGTAAAAAATACCCTGCTATTTTGGAGGATGAATTTTTTGCTGAGCAGGCAAAACAATTGTTGGATGATGCCAATGCAATGTTAGATAATGTTATTAAACATAATTGGCTGAAAGCCAAAGCAATTATTGGGGTTTGGCAAGCCAACTCAGTAGGAGATAATGTGCATTTATTTGAAAATGGCAAGCAAATTGCTACTTATAATTTCTTGCGTCAACAAGGGAAAAAGGGAAAGGCAAACAGGTGTTTGGCTGATTTTGTAGCACCACTTATTTCTAGTAAACAAGATTATATGGGTTCTTTTGTCTGCACGGCAGGTTTGGGAATTGAAAAGCAATTGGCTGTTTTTGAAAAAGACCATGATGACTATAATAGTATTATGCTTAAAGCAATTGCGGATAGATTGGCTGAAGCCCTAACCGAATATATGCATGAAAAAATAAGAAAAGAAATTTGGGGCTATGCTGCTGATGAGCAGTTCAAAAATGAGGATTTAATTAAGGAAGAGTATAAAGGAATTCGTCCTGCACCAGGCTATACTGCTTGTCCTGATCATACCGAAAAATTAAAAATATTTGAATTATTGAATGCTGAAAAAAGCATAGGGGTAAGCCTTACTGAAAGCATGGCTATGAGCCCAAACGCTACTGTAAGTGGTTATTATTTTGCACATGCTGAAGCTAAATATTTTAGTGTTGGAAAAGTACAAGACGACCAAATAGCAGATTATGCAAAACGAAAAAATATGAGTGTAGAACAGGTTGAGAAATGGCTCCGCTCCAACATATAAAATGAAATTATGAAAGTAACAGAACACATTAAAAACGCAAAACAAACTTTATTCTCTTTTGAGATTTTACCTCCCCTTAAAGGCACGAGTATACAATCTATTTATGATTCATTGGATCCTTTAATGGAGTTCAATCCTCCTTTTATTGATGTGACTTATCATAGGGAAGAGTATGTGTATAAAAAACGAAAAGATGGTTTGTTGGAAAGAAGGGCTGTTCGTAAACGACCAGGAACGGTTGGGATCTGTGCGGCTATCATGAATAAGTATAATGTGGATACTGTACCTCATATTATTTGTGGGGGATTTAACAAGGAAGAAACGGAAAACGCGCTCATTGATTTAGATTTTTTAGGGGTTGATAATGTGTTGGTGCTAAGGGGTGATCCCATAAAATCAGAAACCTATTTTACGGCAGATGAGGGTGGGCATAAATATGCTTCTGAACTTTTGCAGCAAGTGGATGGGATGAATAAAGGAATCTATTTGGATGAGGAATTAAAAAATTCGGCACCTACTGATTTTTGCATTGGGGTGGCAGGTTATCCTGAAAAACATTTTGAGGCACCCAATATGCGTTCGGATATACATTTCCTAAAAAAGAAGGTAGAAGCAGGAGCCGATTATATTGTTACTCAAATGTTTTTTGACAATCAGCAGTATTTCGATTTTGTAAACTTATGCCGAGAAAATGACATTACTATTCCAATCATTCCTGGATTAAAACCTATTTCAACTCAAAAACAATTGACTTTATTGCCCCAAAGGTTTTATTTAAGTATGCCTAATCCTCTAGTGGATGAAGTGTTAAAGTGTAAAACGAATGAAGCGGTAAGGCAAGTAGGTGTGGAATGGGCTACTGAGCAAACGAAAGAGTTAATTGAATTTGGCGCACCTTGTATTCACTTTTATACCATGGGAAAATCGGACAATGTGCAGCAGATAGTTGGGAGTTTTGCTTAGGCAGTCAGTTTCCTAAAATGCTCCTCTAAATCAATATTATTTTTCTGATAATTAGAAATCAATTGATCGTCCACAATTTTACCTTTATTGATGATGACTACTCGGTTACACATTTTGTCTACTTCCTGCATGATGTGTGTGGAAAGCAATACAGTTTTATCTTTTCCAACCTCTTTTATTAAGTTTCTTATTTCAACCAATTGATTAGGGTCTAATCCTGTAGTAGGTTCATCCAAGATTAAAATTTCAGGGTTGTGGATTAAGGCTGCTGCCAAGCCTACTCTTTGCTTAAATCCTTTGGAAAGTTGCCCTATTTTTTTGCTTTGCTCAGGGGTTAATCCTGTTTGCTGAATAATTTCAGCAATACGATTGTTAAGATTTTCAACCTTATACATTTGACCAACAAATGATAGGTATTCTTTAATGTACATATCGGTATAAAGAGGGTTGTGTTCTGGCAGGTAGCCAATTTTCGCTTTTACTTTTAAGCCTTGTTCCTGGGGATCTAAGTTACAGACTTGCACTTTACCACTGTCTTGCTGTAAATAGCAACATATGATTTTCATTAAAGTAGATTTCCCAGCCCCATTTGGACCTAAAAAACCAACTACCTCACCCTTGTTTAGCGTAAAGGAAACATCAGCAAGTGCTTGTTGTTTCCCGTAGAATTTATTGACTTTATTGATACTTATTGACATGGGGTAAAGATAAAAAAGAGAAAAGAATTACTCAATAATTATCTTCTTTTCTACACTTCCATTTTCATAAATATAAAAAAGGGGATTATTGCTAGTAGTTTGAGTGGTTCTTCCTAATACATCAGTTATTTTAATAAGACCTTTAGGTTCACCATCAATTTCGTCTAACATTGTGCTTGTGCAATTGGGGATTAAACTTACACCATCCAGTTGCCAATTATTATCTATCGGAATACATAAGTGGGTAAGTGCAGTAACTGGGACATCTGCAATTCTTGGTGTATTTGTGTAATCGTAAATCCATATAGAATCAGGTGAATACCATGTAGAATTATTAATCGTTCCATTTGGTATCCCAAATCCTCCCCAATAATCCATAGCTATAGTCCCTGTACCTTCATTTAATTTCCAATATCCAATAAGATTATTATAATTCGGATGATTGCTGTCTAAATGATAACAATGCCAAGATTGGATATTCTGATTATTTACCAAAGTGTTCCAAACCCTTACTTCTGCTATGGACCCATTGTAGGCATAACTTTGATTAATATCCATCCCAAAAAACAGACCAGCATTTGTTGTAATATCTCCTACAGATGAAATATCTGCAGAATCTAAAAGTAGACCATCTTCATACATTTTCATATATCCGTCCCTATCAAAACTAACACTTAAGGTGTGCCACTGGTTATCTGCTATTAATCCGCCAGTATTGATGTCGGCACGATTTGTTCCATCACCAATATTAACTTTCCATTCGGGTCCTGATGGGTATTTAAATGAAAAAACAAAACCTGCATTATTTCCTGAAAACCAGTCTTTATTTCCAATAATAGCCACATCTCCTGTGGTATTGGTTCGCACTCTGCACTCAATTGTAAAATCTTGTGTGCTTCCAAAATTATATGCAGGATTTGAGGGGATTTGCACATAATCATCAACACCATCAAATTGCAATTCAGTTGTATCGGCTAAGCAATTATAAACACTATCAAATACCAAACTACTGTCTTTTCTGATGATATTTTGTGCAATAGAATTACCACTTGCAATTACTACCACATTCTGATGCTCAATACTCGTACCTCCATGAGATGTCCCAACTCCACCATGATCACTTGTAATAAGTACAAGCCAATCTTCATTGGCATAATTTGGGCGCTGGGAAATAGATTGCATAATAGGAGCAAGTAAAGCATCAACCCCTTCAATAGCTGTAATATATTGACTAACAGTTGG
>DUAL01000233.1:4083-14808 GCA_012960835.1 Flavobacteriales bacterium
TAAGTTAGCATCAAAATCTTCAATATGTTTGAAAAGTGGAGGGTAATTGGTATAATCTGTACCAACAAAACTATTATCTACCGACAAATGTTTGTCGGACCATACTCCACATAATATTGCAGACCAACCTGGCCCACTTATAGTGATATCATCATTTAATGCATCAGGGCTGTAAATGCCATTTGCTATAAGATTATCAATTGTTGGTGTATTTGCCAATTCCAGAGCATCCGCTCTGCAACCATCAATACCAATGAGTAATACTTTTTTGGTAGTTTGCGCATTTATACAGAGAGGTAAGCAAAGTAATATGAGTAGTAGTTTTTTCATCTTGGTTCTTTGTTAATCTATTGTTTTTAATTTATTATAAATTCATAAATCAATACAGTAAGTAGTATCCCCTTAGCAAAAGCTATATATGATGCTAGAATAGGGTTGTTAACCATAAAATTGTGACGCCATTTCCAAAAGTTCTTCATAATCTTAGTTGTTTGTTAATCTATTATTATTCTTTTCTCTACTGTTCCATCATCATAGATGTAGAATAGAGGCGTATTTGGTTTAGGTTTGGTTGATTGGCCTAAAATAGTTGTTATTTTTAATAATTCTCTTAATGAGTAAATAGTTGTTGCTTCATGGATATTGGTAGAAATTGATCCATTCTCAATAGATATGTTTTCATCTCCTAATTGATAAGGCAGAAACTGAAAAATAAAAATAAACATCTCGTCTTCAGTATTTAGTCCAGCACTAACTGAAACTGGGTTTGGGTTTGAAGCACTTGCAGTATTATCATAATTTCCTTTTGCATAAATAATACTACCAACAGGAATTTTAATAAATTTTTGGAAAAAGTAAAACCCTTGCCATTCAAAATCCCAATTATTTATTTTAATTAAATTAATTGTATCATTAGTAGATGTAACAGCAAAACACTCTAAGTCCTTTCCTAATAGATGCATGTGAGGAAAAACTGACATAAAAGAATAATCTTGAATTGTTGGTCCAAACGATTCTGAAACTTGGGTAATATGATTTGCAGGTAATGTAAAGAAGAAATTCTGTATTAAAAAATCTGTTGTTATTTCTCTAATCACTGTATTCTGCGGATAAAAATAAAATTTAACTTTAGTACTATCTAATTGACCAAAACTGCCTTCAGGATAGTGCATAGCAAGTGTAACGCTACTATTTGCAGGTAATACTACACCAAAAGAATTATTAATATCAATAGGATATATAAGCGGAGAAGATCCTGGAGCATATCCATATATCATATTTCCTTGTGGCCCCATACAGTTAGATGTTGTTACTATGGAGTTATTAAAAAATAAATCAATTGCTACAAGTACATGATGTACAGTTTGTAAGTTTCCAGGAATAACCTCTATAGCTCTTATTTTCCTGTTCTGAGTTAAACCAGTTGGTATTGAAAAACATACATAATCATCAGAATTTGATGTTGCAGTACTTGTGTATGTTGGAATCTGTAATTCTAAATCAGGGGTGCCAAGTAGTGATGAATTTGTGAATGTTGGCATTGGTGGTAATAATGAAGTATCACCGATTGGAGAACCATTTGTTATCCAATCCATAATTGTACTTATCTCATTCATGCTTAAAGTATTTTCATATGCATAATGCTGAAATAATGTATCAGGAGGCCATGGAGGCATTTCTCCAGTGGATGTAACGTGTTGTATCATTCCAGCATTAGAAACAACACTTGCATATGTTTCTAATGTTAATGGAGCAATACCTCCATTGTGATGGCATTGCAAACATTTTCTATATAGTATTGGGGCAATATCTTCAGAATAATTAGGATTTTGCCCAAACCCAATCATTGGTACAATCATTACTAGTAAAAGTAGTTTTTTCATAATCTATTGTTTTATTCAAGTATTATTCTTTTCTCTACTGTTCCATTTTCATAAATATGAAAAAGAGGCGTGTTGTTTTGGGGTAAAGATTCTCTTCCTAAAACATCAACAATTTTTAGAAGTTTTTTATCAGTATTCATTTCAGAAACAGAAGATGTGGTGGGACAGTAATTTCCATCAGGAGCAAGTAATGGTAGTTTGTATTGTGGACCAGTTATCAGATTATACATTAATATATCCATAGATTGTAATAAAGTTGCATTATACGGTTCCCATTCATCAGAAATTCCTTGTGCAGTTTGAGGGTCATTTAATATTCCCATATAACTAACAATTGCCCAATACATATATTCAATCATCATACATTCATAATCGCATGTTTGGTCGTCATAATGATACCATGCAGAAGCAGGGTAGTTGTTAGGAACACTCATAAATTGTCCTCCTCTAGCTACATCCATTGCAGAAGACATTAAAGATGAATTGGCTTGCATGCTAAAAGCAGCAGGATAAACATTGGTATGTCCTACATGATTAATCGTATGTATTACTTCCTCTACTGTTGCATCATCTCCCCAATGTCCCGTTTGAGTTGGATCTATTTCGCCATTATATAAAACAGCACTTACACCATTGCCATTATAATTATTAGCAAAAGTGTTCATTGCTGCATTTCCATCCTGGAAGAATATTGGCATTAGCGCACTTTCACTTATAAGTTGCACTTCAATTAAAGGATCGTCCACTATTCCATCTTCATTGTTGTCCAATAATTCGGCAGCAACTGCTGCTGCATGTAATACTTTTGCATCAGTTATTGTGCTTTCTGCATAAATACTGAAACAACCTAATACATCAACATATTTTGTAAATCCACTAAATGCAGTAGTTGAATTTGGATTTGGATCAACAGTAAAACAAACTGTATTTTGTTGTGCACTTATCAAAAGTGGAAATGCGACTAAAAGCAATAAAAGTTTCTTCATTGTAATTTGATTTTTGGCTAAATTACAAAAATCTATTATCTGACAACTAATAACCAACAACTAACAACTATCTTTGCAAGATGAATGGAGTGGTAATCAAAACTACAGGGAAGCGTTATACCGTAAAAACGGATAGTGGCGAAATTGTGCAATGCCGCTTGAAAGGAAAGTTTAGAATAAAAGGGATAAAAAGTACTAATCCTATAGTAGTTGGCGACAAAGTAGAAGTGGAGCAAGAATCTGAATTGTGGATGATTGTAAAACTGCATAAAAGGAAAAATCACATTCTTAGAAAATCGGTAAACCTATCTAAGCAAACCCATATTATTGCGGCTAATATTGACCAGGCGTTATTGATGATTACCTTGGATAGTCCTGTAACTACCACTGGTTTTATTGATCGTTTTTTGGTAGCTGCAAATGCTTATGGAGTTGAGGTGGTTTTGCTCTTCAATAAGACGGATTTATTGGATGATGAATTACAAACTCAACAAGAAGATCTTCAGAAAGTATACGAAAAGATAGGCCACACTTGTTTTGCTACTTCTGTAATTAATGATGATTTGTCAGCAATAAAGGAATTGATGAAAGGCAAGGTAAATATGATTTCAGGGCATTCAGGGGTTGGAAAATCAACCTTGATTAATAAACTACAACCCGGCATAAATATTGATACGGCAGAAGTTTCTGACACCCACAAACAAGGACAGCATACAACTACTTTCTCTGAATTGCATGAGTTAGATTTTGGAGCATCCATTATTGACACCCCTGGCATAAGAGGATTTGGTTTAGTAGAATTAGAACCATGTAAAATTGGAAATTATTTTCCTGAATTTTTTGCTATAAAACAAAAGTGCAAGTTTCATAATTGTATACATAAAGATGAACCCGATTGTGTTGTGAAATCTGCTTTGGAAAATGGTGAAATTGCTGAAAGTAGGCATAAGAACTATTTGAATATGTTGGTGGAGGAAGAAGAGCATTTTCGAACAAATAATTATTAATTTATGCGTGCAGTTATCCAAAGAGTAAGTGAGGCCTCAGTTGTAATTGATGAACAAAAAGTGGCTGCAATTCAACAGGGTTTATTAGTTCTTTTAGGAGTTGAAATTGAAGATACAAAAGAAGATGTTGTTTGGCTCGCTAATAAAATTGGTCAGCTCCGTATTTTTCAAGATGAAGAAGGAGTAATGAATAAATCAATTACTGAAAGCAGGGGTGAAGTAATTGTAGTGAGCCAATTTACCTTACATGCTAAAACCAAAAAAGGAAACCGCCCATCTTACATAAAAGCAGCCAGGCCAGAACAAGCTATTCCACTTTATGAAAGGTTTAAAGAGGACTTATCTATTGCAATTTGCAAGGAAGTAAAAAGTGGAGAATTTGGTGCCGACATGAAAGTTTCCCTAACAAATGATGGACCAGTAACATTAATAATTGATTCTAGAAATAGAGATTTATAATTGTTTAGATTATTATCGTAGATTTGAAGAAAAACGAGTATAGATGAAACCAATCTTTCTAACTGTCATATTAATTTTCCTAATAAATATGTATATAGTTTATAAGTATTCTTATAATTATTATCGAAAAAACACTAAGGAAAAAATGTGGAAATTATGGGGGATGAAAACTGTGTATTGGGAAGGGGTTGTTATTGTTAGTAGTGGCCTTACTGTTATTGTATCAATCCTATTAAAATTAATTTTTTAGCATCAAATCCTATTCTGTAAAATTCGCAGGAAATCCATAAACATGAACTACTTCAATTTTATCGGAAAGAGACATAATTCCTGGGTTAATTCCTAATTTATTTTGTGGGATTATAACTCCTAAATCTGAGAAATATTTTTTCCATATTTTTAAAGTATCCTTTGTTTCAGGATGTAAGAAAGTCATTGGTTGTAACTCAAATATATTATCGCTTTCGAACGATTCATAAATTAATTCTGAACAGTAGTATTTTTTATTTTTCATTAAAAATTCATCATCATAAGGCTTTCCAAGTTGCTTATTGGCAAATTCAATAGCGTTAAATATTGCATGAGTATATTTGACTTTTAATCTTCCAACAATTACTTTCGGATTACCATTATTATCTAAAGAACGATTTAGAAAACTATCAACTCTAATTGTCCTGACTCTTGTGGGGAATGCTTCCAATATTCTGACATGATCAATATAGTTGTAATCTGGGTTAATACAATATGGATCACCCAATCCAACAACCATTCCAATATGTGAGAAGTTTGCTCCTTTATATCCTGGCGTGACCAATTCAATCGCATCACAAAGGGGAGAAGAGTCTAAATCCTGAAAAAGAAAATCACCTTTTTGTAATTGAAAATCTTCTTGAGCACTTCTATTTAGACAACTAATCTGAAACAATAAAAAAACAAATAACCAATTTTTCATATTTCAAACATAAAAAAAGAGGACTAAATAAGCCCTCTTTATTCCATTTATTTTCAGTAATCTTACTCTGCTAAAACAATAATCTTATTGTTTTGCATTTCAATTACACCTCCATTAATTGCAAAGTTTTCAGTTTTTTTATCAGCAGTAATCACTCTGATATCCCCTTTTCCAAGAGTGGATATAATTGGAGCATGATTGTTTAATATTTCAAAGCCCCCAGAAATTCCGGGGAATTTTACAGAAGTAACCTCTCCTTCAAATGCTTTTTTTTCTGGTGTTATTATTTCTAATATCATGACGCAATTATTTTGCATCAGCAATTAATTTCTCTCCTTTTTCAATTGCTTCCTCAATTGTTCCTACCATGTTAAATGCAGCTTCTGGATATTTATCAACTTCCCCATTTAAAATCATATTAAATCCTTTTATGGTGTCTTGGATGTCAACTAAAGTTCCTTTTAATCCTGTAAATTGTTCGGCAACATGCATTGGTTGAGAAAGGAATCTTTGTATTCTTCTTGCTCGGTGTACAGCTAACTTATCTTCATCAGAAAGTTCATCAATACCTAATATTGCAATAATATCTTGTAGTTCCTTATACTTTTGAAGTATTTCTTTTACTTTTTGCGCACAATCATAATGTTCGTTTCCAACTATATCAGGAGTGAGAATTCTTGAAGTAGAATCCAATGGATCAACAGCTGGATAAATACCAATCTCAGAAATTTTTCTTGAAAGTACTGTAGTTGCATCCAAGTGGGAAAAAGTTGTTGCAGGTGCAGGGTCCGTTAAATCATCAGCTGGAACATATACCGCTTGCACAGATGTAATAGAACCTTTTTTGGTAGAAGCAATTCTCTCTTGCATGGTTCCCATCTCAGTTGCCAATGTTGGTTGATAGCCCACTGCTGATGGCATTCTACCAAGTAATGCCGATACTTCAGAGCCTGCTTGTGTGAAACGAAAAATATTATCCATGAAGAAAAGAATATCATTTCCGCCAGCATTATCTTCTCTATCACGGAAATATTCAGCAATAGTAAGCCCTGACAAAGCCACTCGAGCTCTTGCCCCAGGCGGTTCGTTCATTTGTCCGAATACAAGGGTAGCCTGAGATTTTTCTAATAATTTTCTATCAATATCATTTAGGTCCCATTTTCCCTCTTCCATTGAGTGGATAAACTTTTCTCCATATTTTATAACATTTGACTCAATCATTTCTCTTAATAAGTCATTTCCCTCACGAGTTCTTTCTCCAACTCCTGCAAAAACAGAAAGGCCAGAATATGCTTTTGCGATATTATTAATCAGTTCCATAATCATTACTGTTTTACCAACACCAGCACCACCAAACAAACCAATCTTTCCACCTTTTGCGTAAGGCTCAATAAGGTCAATTACTTTAATTCCGGTAAATAACACTTCAGTTGCAGTTGATAAATCTTCAAATCTTGGTGCTTCTCTGTGTATAGGAAGTCCATTGGATTTATCCAAATTCTCCATGCCATCAATCGCATCCCCAATCACATTAAACAATCGCCCTTTAATATTTTCGCCAACAGGCATTTTTATAGGGGAACCAGTCGCTTTTACTATGGTGCCTCTACTTAATCCATCAGTCGAGTCCATAGATATGGTTCGAACAGTATCTTCTCCAATATGCTGTTGGCATTCCAGAATTAATTCTTCTCCATTTTCTTTTTTGATTACTAATGAATCATAAATGTCTGGTAAACCTTGTTCGTTATTTTCAAAGGTTACATCAACTACTGGACCAATAATTTGTGAAACTTTTCCTGTATTTTCTGACATGTCTTTTTTTGAATTTTGTTATTAATTGCTCTTTTTTAAATCGATTTTTTCGGCTGCAAATTTATTATTTTTAATTTGTTTTGACATCAATAAAGTAAGAATAAATTAATTGTTAATTTTGAACACTTTTTCAACATAAAAAAACACAAAAATAAGTGAAAGTATATCGGTCAATTGAGAATTTCCCCTCAGAAATAAATACAGTAATTACAATCGGAACTTTTGATGGCGTGCATTTAGGTCATCAAGTTATACTAAACCGACTAAATGAAATAGCCAAAAAAATAAAAGGAGAAAGCACCTTACTTACTTTTTTTCCACATCCAAGACATGTGTTACATAAGGATGATCAAGACATGAGGTTGATAAATACGCTTGATGAAAAAATAGTATTATTAGATAAAATAGGGCTTGATAATTTGGTAGTGCATGAGTTTACAAAAAAGTTTTCTAGGATAAAACCAGCTAATTTTGTACGAGATATTTTGGTTGAAAAGCTAAAAGTGCATACTTTGGTTATTGGCCATGATCATCATTTTGGTAGAAACCGAGAAGGATCCATTGAAGAGCTAACCACATTAGCAGAATTATACGATTTCAAAATAGAAAAGATTGACCCTCAGCTTTTTGAAGATGTAGCGGTTAGTTCTACTAAAATTCGGCAGTTGATAGAAAAAGGAAAGATGGTAAAAGTAAAGCAATATCTAGGCTATTCGTTTTTGCTAAGCGGAAAAGTAATAAAGGGAAATTCAGTTGGTAAAACAATTGGTTTCCCCACTGCTAATATTGAAGTGGAAAATAAATGGAAAATATATCCTGCTGATGGGGTTTATGCTGTAAAAATTTTCACGGAAGGCAAGGGGTATAAAGGAATGATGAATATTGGTCGAAAGCCAACTGTTGGAGATAATTCTAAAAGCTTGGAAGTAAATATTTTTAATTTCAGTAAAGATATTTACGGACAGATAATAGAAATAAGATTTGTAAAACGAATAAGAAATGAACGAAAATTTGAAGATTTAGATTGCCTTAAAGAGCAACTCCTTATTGATAGAAACAGGGCAAGGCAGATTTTGGGTTAGTATAGTTTTTCAAAAATTAGCTGATAAACTATTTTTCAATTTCGAGTTTGGCAAATTTCAGAAGAAGCATTTTTTGTCCTACTGCTTCAAAGAAAATAATTGCTTTTTTGTTGGCGTCTTCCCCTTCAATTTTGAGTATTTTCCCACTACCAAATCGACTGTGTTTCACTTTTAGCCCTACTTGCAGATGCTCAGTTTTAGTAGGGGTTACAGTTGCATTGGTAGCACTTACTCTTTTTAAGTTCTTGGGGATGAAGTTGGATTTCTTTTTTGGTGTTTTTGTTTTGGCAAAAATTTGATAGGGATTACGGTTTTTCTTTTTTTGGGTTAAAGCAATTTCGCTCTGCTTTGTAAATATCTTATTTAATTCTTCCAAAAATCTGCTTGGTTTACAATCAGTGTATTGTCCCCATTTGAATCGGCTTAAAGCGTAGGACAGAAACAATCTTTTTTCGGCCCTTGTAATGGCCACATAAAAAAGTCTCCTTTCCTCCTCCAATCCTTCTCTACCCTCCATTGCCATCATGGATGGAAACAAATTTTCCTCCAATCCTACCACAAAAACATAAGGAAATTCTAGCCCCTTTGCCGCATGAATTGTCATGAGTATAACTTTATTATAGTCATCTTCTTTTTCGTTATCGGCATCTGTCAAGAGGGCGACATCTTGCATAAAATATTCAAGCGTATTATTCTCTTCTTCCTCCTTTTCGCTAAAATCTTTTATACCGTTTAAAAGCTCTTGCAAATTCTCAAACCGGCTTACTCCTTCCACGGTTTTGTCGTTATACAAATCATAAAACACTCCTGATGTTTTGACGATTTGCTCTGCCAAAGTGTAAGCATCCAAATTGTCCTTTTGCACCATATAGCTGCTTATTAAAGTGGTGAATTGTGAAAGTTTTTCCACCGTTCCTTTGTTTATTTTTAGCTCGTATTTCTCCAAATTACTTATTACTTCCCAAATACTCACATCATGATTGTTAGATGCAATGATTAGTTTTTGCAGGGTAGTGGCACCCAACCCTCTTGTGGGGTAATTGATAATTCTTTTAAGGGCTTCTTCATCTTTTGGGTTGATGCACATCCTGAAATAAGCCAACATATCTTTTACTTCTTTTCTCGCATAAAAAGATAAACCGCCATATATTTTGTAGGGAATGTTTTTCTTTCTAAGCGATTCTTCCAAAGCCCTGCTCTGTGCATTGGTTCGGTACAGTACTGCATAATCTTTCCAATGTACATTCTCTTTATGGTGCAGCTCGAAAATAGTATTGGCAACAATCCTTCCTTCCTCATTATCGTTCAATGTTTTGCACACAATGGTTTTTTCTCCTTCTTGGTTTTTGGTCCACACCTGTTTTTCAATTTGCTTTTTGTTGTGGATGATTAAGCTATTTGCCAAATTCACAATATTGGAAGTAGAACGATAATTTTGCTCCAATTTGAAAGTTTTAAAATCCGGATAATCTACTTTGAAATTCAAAATATTTTGGATGTTTGCCCCCCGAAAAGAATAAATACTTTGGGCATCATCACCCACCACACAAATGTTTTCATTTAGGGCAGCCAATTTTTTAATGATGAGGTATTGCACATGGTTAGTGTCTTGGTATTCATCCACCAAGATGTATTGGAATTTGTTTTGGTATTTGTACAAAATATCCGGAAATTCATTGAGTAAATGGTAAGTGTTCAAAAGCAAATCATCAAAATCCATAGCGCCCGACTTGAAACATCTTTGGTTATATTTTTGGTAAATATTGCCGAAAGCAGTTCGTTTTGCAATGGTGTCAGTTTGCACCAATTCTGGCGAATTTTCATAATCCTTTGGAGTAATAAAATTATTTTTAAGTCCTGAGATTCTATTTTGAATAAGTCCAACTTTGTAAATATCTTTGTCTAGCCCCATTTCTTTAATAATACTTTTTATCAAGCTTTTAGAGTCGGTCGTATCGTAAATGGTAAAATTGGAAGTATAGTTTATTTTCTCTGCTTCAATGCGTAACATTCTGGAAAATACCCCATGGAAAGTACCCATCCACAAATTGCGGGCTTCTGAGCTTTCTACAATGGTTTCTATCCTGTTTCGCATCTCTTTTGCTGCCTTATTGGTGAAGGTAAGCGCCAAAATATTAAAGGCATCCGTTCCTGATTTTATCAAATGTGCAATGCGATAAGTGAGTACTCTTGTTTTGCCTGAACCCGGCCCTGCAATCACCATTAAGGGTCCGTCCACTTGCTTTACGGCAGAGAGTTGCGATTGGTTCAGTTGCTCTAAATAGTTTGTCATTTATCAAAAAAATTGAATTCAAAAATAACTTTTTAGAGAAGATAAAAAACATAAAATCAGGAAAGTTTTTGTATGTTTGTCGGTTAGCTTTATTAAGTAAAAGTTTAGGATGGGAAAACGACTACTATTTTTTGTTATATTTTTTGTTTCAGTGCAGTGCTTTTCGCAATGTCCTTTAATCATATTAGTTGATTCTGTGAGTTGTACAGGAGGTAATGATGGGAGTATTACCATAACCCCCACAGTTC
>DUAL01000234.1:0-256 GCA_012960835.1 Flavobacteriales bacterium
GTTCTACTACAAGTTCTTGGCCTAACGCAACTGCATGTGATAGTTATACATGGGCAGCTAATGGTATTACCTATACAAGTAGTGGTGTTTACACTTATACAACTACTAATACTAGTGGATGTGATAGTACAGCTATCTTGACCTTAACGATCAATAATAGTTCTACTACAAGTTCTACTTCTATTACTGCATGTGATAGTTATACATGGGCAGCTAATGGTGTTACCTATACAAGTAGTGGTGTTTATACATTTGC
>DUAL01000234.1:445-704 GCA_012960835.1 Flavobacteriales bacterium
TTGGTATTAACGATTAATAATTCTACTACAAGTTCTTGGCCTAACGCAACTGCATGTGATAGTTATACATGGGCAGCGAATGGCGTTACCTATACAAGTAGTGGTGTTTACACTTATACAACTACTAATACTAGTGGATGTGATAGTACAGCTATCTTGAACTTAACGATCAATAATAGTTCTACTACAAGTTCTACTTCTATTACTGCATGTGATAGTTATACATGGGCAGCGAATGGTGTTACCTATACAAGTAGTG
>DUAL01000234.1:766-1093 GCA_012960835.1 Flavobacteriales bacterium
AACTATTAATAATAATACTTCAACAAGTACTTCTATTACTGCTTGTGATAGTTATACATGGTCAGCTAATAGTACTACTTATACAACGAGTGGAACATACACTAATACTTCTACTACTACTGCTGGTTGTACATTAACAGAGACATTATTATTAACGATTAATAATTCTACTACAAGTTCTTGGCCTAACGCAACTGCTTGTGATAGTTATACATGGGCAATTAATAGTACTACATATACAAGTAGTGGCGTTTACACTTATACAACTACTAATGCTAGCGGATGTGATAGTACAGCTACCTTGACCTTAACGATCAATAATAGTAG
>DUAL01000234.1:1190-14364 GCA_012960835.1 Flavobacteriales bacterium
TGCTAGTGGATGTGATAGTACAGCTACCTTGAACTTAACGATTAATAATAGTACTGCAACAAGTACTTCTATTACTGTTTGTGATAGTTACACATGGTTAGCTAATAGTACTACTTATACAACGAGTGGAACATATACTAATATTTCTATTACTACTGCTGGTTGTACACTAACTGAGACATTAGTATTAACGATTAATAATAGTAGTTCATCAAGTACTTATATTACTGCTTGTGATAGTTACAGTTGGAACCTTGTTACATATACAAATAGTGGTGTTTACACTTATACAACTACTAATGCTAATGGTTGTGATAGTATAGCAACACTTAATCTAGTTATAAATGGTTCTCCAGTAACGCCAATTATTACACAACCTTTTGCAACAACTCTTGCGGTAAGCAATGGTCCTTTTCCTTTTTATCAATGGAAACGAAATTCTATTGCTATTGCAGGAGCAACATCATCTACATTAAATGTCTTCCAAGCTGGTATGTATTCAGTTGAAGTAACCTCAGATGAGGGTTGTAGAAGTGAATCTGCAGGATTCCCAATTGGAGTGACAGGGATTAGTGAGGAGGCATTGAAAGAATTCAAATTATATCCTAACCCAACACGGGAAGTAGTTTTCTTACAAACTCCTCAACGATTAGGCACGGATTATGCAGTAGAACTTTACGACTCTCAAGGAAAAAGACTGTGGCATGTTGACATTGAGAAACTACATACCAATGAGTTGATGATTAAGATGGCAAATAATGCTAATGGCTTCTATCAGATAATTATAAGATATGCCAATGGAGATGTTTGGAATCAGAAATTAATTAAACAATAAAAACAATAGAAACAATAAAAACAATGAATATGAAACGATATTTTAGCATTTTATGCACCATCTTGCCAATGATTATAATGGCACAAGGAGATTTTAATCCCCAATTGGTTGAGCCCGGCAAGTTATCAGTTGGCGTTAATTTCGGCACGGTTTACGATACTGATTTCTCCAGATTAAATTTGAATGATTTCTCTAGAGAATTGAGTAGTGATCTTTCAGACGATCCTTCTTTCTCGTATTTAGTATCTTTAAATTATCAAGCTACACCATCATTATCTTTTGGTGCAAATTGCGGTTGGGGTTCCATTTATGGTTCAAATGAAATTCATTATTTTAATGGAGAGTATACTCAGGGTAATTTTACTACTCAATTGAATATATTTAGTCTAAGTCCAAAAACAATAGTTTATGTTGGTTGTGGAATAGGGGTTATCAAGTATACTGCAACTAGAAGTTTTATTTTTGATGATATAACTTTCTTAGAGGAGGAGGGAGAAAGTATGAAAGCTAATATTTCATGTGGCCTAGAATACGAGATTAACGATAAATTATCAGTTGTGATGGATGCTTCTTACGAGCGGGTAGCTGATGATGGTTTTGATGCTTGGTCTTATGATGGGACAGGTTATCATAAGTTCTTATATACTTCTGTTGGATTGCGTTTTGCTTTGGGTGCAAATGAAAACAAAGTAGAGGATTTACAAAAGATGATTGAAGAATTTGGTTCCATTATACCAACATCTCAAGATTATAGAAATCTAGAAGAGAATTATAGAGCTGTAGAAGAGATTGAGAATTTATTGGATAGAGTAGAATTACGCCTTTCTGAATTAGAAGCCCAAGAACAAGCAGAGGAAAATAAAGATTTTGAAACTGCTAAATTCCTTACAGAAGAGTTAAAAGGGCGTTTATTCTTTGCTGCAAATAGTGATGAAGTAAATGTTACTGCGTATCCTGCATTAACAGATTTTGTGAAGCTTTTAGAAAAGCATCCTTCTTGGTCGGCAGAGGTTATAGGCTATGCTGATAGTGATGCTTCTGAAGAATATAATTTAGAGTTGTCAAAGAAAAGAGCAATATCTGTTGTAGAATGTTTAAAAGGATTAGGAGTTTCGAGTGAAAGATTAACTTTTGCTTTTAAAGGAGAAAGTGAACCTTTTGTAGAAAATAATTCTAATGACGGGAAAACACTTAATAGAAGAGTAGAAATAATCACTAAGAAATAGAAATATCTGTTGTTGGGATAAAAGTCAGGTGTAAAATCTAAAATCTACCTCTTTATCAAAGTAAGGATGT
The DNA here is from genome assembly GCA_012960835.1 of Flavobacteriales bacterium. GTDB lineage: Bacteria > Bacteroidota > Bacteroidia > Flavobacteriales > BACL11 > DUAL01. The sequence continues at coordinate 3,322 of DUAL01000234.1, forward strand.
AAAATAAAAAAAGAGAGCCATAGGCTCTCTTTTTTCTAGTAGCGGGGGCAGGACTCGAACCTGCGACCTTTGGGTTATGAGCCCAACGAGCTACCAACTGCTCCACCCCGCGATTTAGGGCTGCAAATATAAGGCATAAACTTTATTTGTCAATACTAAGAGCAAAGTTATTTTACTCTTTTTCAAAAATGTATTTTTGCGACATGATTTCAGTAAGTAATCTTTCATTGTATTTTGGTGGGCAAGATGTGTTCAGTAACATTTCTCTTACTGTAAACAAAGGTAATAAAATTGGTTTGGTGGGTAAAAATGGAGCTGGAAAATCCACTTTATTAAATTTATTTTCTACCAAAATAACTCCAAATTCTGGTGCTGTATCTATTCCAAATAGTTTAAAAATAGGTTATTTAACGCAAGATTTGGATTTTAATGATGGATTAAGCGTGATTGATGAGGCCAAAAAAGCATTTACAGACATCAACATCTTACAAAAAAGTATAGATAATCTAAATATGGAAATATCCAAACGGACAGATTTTGAGTCGGATTCCTATTTAGAGCTTATCAATCAATTGCACGAAAAACAAGAGGAATTTCAAATAAAAGGAGGAAATGATTTGCAAAGTACAATTAGTCAAGTGCTTCTGGGATTGGGTTTTATGCAACCTGATTTTACTCGTCAGACTAATGAATTTAGTGGTGGTTGGAGAATGAGAATAGAATTGGCCAAAATTCTTTTGCAAAAACCAGATGTAATGCTACTAGATGAGCCAACCAATCATTTGGATATTGAATCCATTATTTGGCTAGAAAATTGGCTCAAAAAATATAAAGGAGCTTTGGTTTTGGTATCGCACGATCGCTTGTTTTTAGATGGTGTAACTAACCGAACGGTTGAAATTGCTTTTGGAAAATTGAATGATTATAAAGCGTCTTATACTAAATATGTTACTCTTAGAAAAGATAGACAAGAAAAGCAAATTCAAGCCAAAAAAAATCAAGATAAATACATTGCGGAAACAAAAGTTTTAATCAATAAATTCAGAGCCAAAAAGAACAAAGCTGCTTTTGCTCAAACCCTTATTAAAAAGTTGGAGAAATTAGAAAGAATTGAGGTAGAACAAGAAGATATTGCAAAAATGAAATTCAAATTTTCTCCCGCTCCTCATTCTGGAAAAGTGAGCTTGATAGCAAAAAGTATTTCTAAAAATTATGAAAAATTGCAAGTGCTGAAAGGTGTGAATCTAGAAATTGTAAAAGGAGAAAAAATTGCTTTTGTTGGCAAAAATGGAGAGGGGAAAACAACCTTAGCCAAAATAATTGTGGATGAATTAGAGTTTGAAGGAAATGTAAAATTAGGACATCAAGTCAATATTGGGTATTATGCTCAAAACCAATCTGATTTTTTAGATGAAAACAAAACCGTTCTCCAATGCATACAAGATGCAGCTGATGTAAATACAAGTGGAAAAGTGCGTGATATTTTGGGCTCATTTTTGTTTTCAAATGATGATGTGGATAAGAAAATAAAAGTGCTTTCAGGAGGTGAAAGAGCAAGGGTTGCCCTTTGTAAATTACTTTTGGAACCTATTAATTTTCTGATAATGGATGAACCCACCAATCATTTGGATATGATGTCCAAAGACATATTAAAACGAGCATTAAAAGATTATGATGGCAGCTTAATTGTTGTATCGCACGATAGAGATTTTTTGCAAGGACTTACTGAGAAGGTATATGAGTTTAAGAATAAAAATATCAAAGAATACATTGGGGATATTAATACTTTTTTAGCAGAAAGAGATTTAATGGATTTCAAACAATTAGAGAAAACAGAAAAAAAGGAAAGCCGAAAAGATAAAAAGGAAGAACAACTTTCCTATCAGCAGAATAAAGAGCAGATAAGAGAAAAAAGAAAATTACAAAACCGAATTAGCAAATTGGAAAAGCAAATAGATAATTTGGAAAAAGAGCTAAAACAATTAGATAAGCAATTAGCTGAACCTGCTGAATTTCAAAAACTATCAAAGCAAAAGGGCTTTTTTGACAAGTATCAGCAAAATCAGCTAAAATTGAATGAAATGGTGCAAGATTGGGAAAATGCTGTAGAGCAATTAGAGCAACAAAAAGCTTAGCTACAATCTAGTTAAAGTAGAGATACTATGCTAAGCATAGTATCTTATTTTTTATACTTTATCTTTGCCCAAAGAATTAATCAATAAAAATTTAAAAAATGAAAAAATTACTGTTAACACTTATATTAGGCATACTAGTTGTTGTTTCTAATGCACAGATAAAACATTTGAAGGGACCAAGAATTGGAGTTACTCTGTTAACTCCTGGGTGGAGTGCTGATATAATTAATGAGGGGTTTGATTATGATGAGAATTCAAATTATGAGAGTGGTTCTTCAGGTAGTGCATTTATAACACAGTACGGTTGGCAATTAGAAAGCAGATTTGCTGATGGAGAAAAAGTAGTAGGTATTGTAGAATGGATTGCATTAGTTGGTGGTATGGAAAAAGGTTTGTTTTTGCCATCAGTCTCATCATTAGTGGGGTTGCGCTCTGATGCTGGAATTGAATTTGCTATAGGACCTAACATATCTTTAAGTGGTGTATCCATGGTTATAAGTACTGGCTATAATTTTAAGTTTGGCAATTTAAATGTTCCTGTAAATATAGCATTTGTACCTAGTAAATCTGGAGCATGGGGAAATGATAACACAACAGGAGCAAGAATTTCATTGATGGCAGGTTTTAACTTGAGTAAATAATTGCAAGTTTATAAAAAGATAAGAAATGAAAAAAGTAGTATTATTTTGTTTGTTTGGGGGCGCTAGTGTTTTTGCTTTTGCCGCTTTCCCAATTGAGGCACAAGCATTAATTACAGATGCTGATCCTGAAAGTTTTAAGTTAGATACTTGGGGTCTTATTATAGGGATATTAACAATGCCCTTTCTTTTTTTTTATGGTTTGCCATGTGCGTTATTATTTATTAATAAGAAACATTTCAGAAAATCATTAGCATTGGGCTGGCTTGCTGGATTAATCTTGCTAATTATAATAGTTTTACTTGTAAGTTCTGGGCCAGAACAATTATTATTATATTAATTTAAAAATAAAAAAATGAAAAGAATTTTCACAACAATTATACTGAGTATTACTTTATTAAGTATGGATGCGCAAGTAGCAAAACTTTCAGGACCAAGAATTGGCTTGACTATGGTTTCCTCAGGTTCATTAGCTAGTATCTTAAGAAAAGATGTAAGCATGTTTTCTGATGAGATAAGAGAGGAGTGGACAGGGGAAACAGGAAAATATGGCGCAGTTATGTCACAATATGGCTGGCAATGGGAAAGTAGATTTGCTGATGGGGAAAAAGTAGTTGGTATTGTAGAGTGGATTGCATTAGTTGGAGGAATGGAGAAAGGAATGTTTTTACCCTCTGTTTCCTCCATGGTTGGCTTACGTACGGATAAAGGAATTGAATTTGCAGTTGGCCCTAATTTGTCATTAGGTGGTATCGCTATGGTAATTGGTGCAGGTTATAATTTCAAATTTGGGAAATTGAATGTTCCTGTAAATATTGCCTATGTACCAAGCATGAACAAGACTTATACCCATGAAGCAGAATATAATTGGATTGATGAATATGATGAGAATGGAAATCATATTGGAGGATATGAATTAGAAATATCGCCTGAATATTCTGTAACTCATCCTACTGGAGCAAGAATTTCAGTAATGTTTGGTTTCAATTTAAGTAAATAAACCATCTAAAAATTATAACAAAGGGCAACCTAACCGGTTGCCCTTTTTTTGTTTCTTTGCAAAATGGAACATAAGGCAGGTTTTGTAAATATTATTGGTAATCCTAATGTAGGGAAATCTACATTAATGAACGCATTAATGGGCGAGAAAATCTCCATTATTACCCACAAAGCACAAACTACGCGTCACCGTATTTTAGGCATCCTAAATGAAGAGGATTATCAAATTGTTTTCTCGGATACGCCCGGTATTATTAAGCCCGCTTATAAATTGCAAGAAAGCATGATGAATTTTGTGTATTCTGCTTTCCAAGATGCAGATGTGCTTATTTATTTGGTAGAAATAGGAGAAAGAGCATTGAAAGATGAAGCGTTTTTTGAAAAAATAAAAAACACAAAAATTCCACTTTTACTTCTTGTAAATAAAATTGATTTGTCCCAGCAAGAAGAAGTTGAAAAACAAATTAATCATTGGAAAGAGCAAGTTCCTAATGCGGAGATTTTGCCCATTTCAGTACTCAACAAATTTAATATCGATAAGATATTGGAACGAATAATAGAACTCTTGCCAGTATCGCCTGCCTACTATGATAAGGATGCAATAACCGACAAACCAAAACGATTTTTTGTTTCAGAAAGCATTCGAGAAAAGATTTTGAAACACTATAAAAAAGAAGTTCCTTATTCAGTTGAGGTAGAGGTGGAAGAATTTGAAGATGAAGAAAATATTATTAGAATTCGCGCCATTATTTATGTGTTAAGAGAAAGCCAGAGAGGAATTATAATCGGCCATAAGGGTGCTGGAATTAAAAGAATTGGAACAGAGGCAAGAAAGGATTTGGAGCGCTTTTTCGACAAAAAAATATTTTTGGAAACAGTAGTAAAAGTCAAAAAGAATTGGCGTGATGATGACAGACAATTAAAAAGTTTTGGATATGAATAATATAGTGGCCATAGTCGGAAGACCAAATGTGGGAAAATCCACCATTTTTAATCGGCTTACCCAAACTCGCCAAGCTATTACGGATCAAGAGAGTGGGGTAACCAGGGATAGACATTACGGAAAATCGGAGTGGAACGGAAAAGAGTTTTCTGTAATTGATACTGGTGGCTATGTAGACGGTTCGGATGATATTTTTGAAAAAGAAATCCGAAAGCAAGTAGAATTAGCCATTGATGAGGCGAATGTGATTTTGTTTTTAGTAGATGCTAAAGATGGCATTACGGATTTGGACCAATCGGTAGCACAGCTACTAAGAAGAACTGAGAAAAAAGTAATTCTTGTCGCCAATAAAGTGGATAATACTCAACTGCTAAATGAAGCGGTGGAATTTTATAATTTAGGAATGGGAGATTATATTCCTATCGCCTCCATTAGCGGAAGTGGCACAGGAGAAATGTTGGATGAACTTGTTAAACATTTTGTGGAAGATAAGGTGGAAGAAGATTTAGGAATTCCAAAATTTGCGGTAATTGGCCGTCCAAATGTTGGCAAATCTTCCTTTATCAATGCACTAATTGGAAAAGAACAAAACATTGTAACAGAAATTGCTGGAACCACCAGAGATTCTTTGAATACGCCTTTCAACAAATTTGGTTTTGATTTTATTTTAGTAGATACAGCTGGACTTAGGAAGAAAAGAAATGTACATGAAAATTTGGAGTTTTATTCAGTGATGCGTTCTGTTCGTGCCATTGAACATTCGGATGTTTGTGTGCTTATGGTAGATGCAACAAGGGGCTTTGAGGCACAAGATCAACGCATTTTCCATATTGCAGATAGAAATAAAAAAGGGGTTGTAATATTAGTGAATAAATGGGATTTGGTGGAGAAAGAAACGGGCACTACAAAAGATATGGAAGAACACATAAGGAAAAAAATTGCACCATTTTCGGATGTGCCGATTTTATTTGTATCGGCACTAAACAAACAAAGATTACTAAAAGGATTAGAAACCGCCATAGAAGTTTATAAAAATAGGGAGCAAAAAATTTCCACTTCCAAATTAAATAATGCACTATTGCCACTTATTGAACAAAATCCTCCTCCAGCACTTAAAGGAAAATACATCAGAATAAAGTTTTGCACACAATTGCCTGTGGCTACCCCAACTTTTGCTTTTTTTGCTAATCTTCCGCAATACATAAAGGACCCTTACAAACGTTTTATAGAAAATAAATTGCGAGAAAATTTTGATTTCTCTGGTGTTCCAATTCAGATTTATTTTAGGAAGAAATAGATTTATTACACACTCACAGGCCCCTTTTTTAGAGGGGAGAAATTTACTGAATCACCAATTTTCTCTGGTCGATTTTGTTTCCGCTTTTCAGTTTTACAAAGTAGATTCCCTTTGTTTGCTTGCTCAAATCAATTTGTTTCAGTCCGCCAATAATGTTTTCTTTAAGCACTAATCTACCTAATGCTGTGTAAATTTCTATTTCTAATTCTGCAACATCCGTCCGTATGCTAAACAACCCCTTTGTTGGGTTTGGATAAATGGAAGTGTGGAAAGTAGTTTCCAAATCTTCAACAGCCAAAATATTTTGTCCGTTAATATTTACATTGTCCATGAAAAAGCGATTTCCGTAATCGTTTATCGCCACAAAGCGTACCATAATGGTATCTCCATTATAGCCCTGTGCAGTCAAGTCTAAACTATCGGTTGCCCAACTCCCACAAGTAGGATACCAAGGGCTATTTACATATCCTGTGGTTTGCAAGGCTGTTCCGCTTGCTCCATAAATAGAATCCCAACTTGCTCCACAATCAGTAGAAATTTCAATTCTGAGTCCATCTGCATAACCGCTAAATCCGCAATAAGCATAATCGTAAGTTAGCCAGTTTTGGGCAGTTGCGCCCCCTCCTAATTTAATTTTATTGGTAAGCAAATACACTTCTTCTCCTCTTTGGTTTATCCAATAATGGTTGATATAAACTGCTGTTGTCGGCACACAATTTATCCCTGTGTCTAATTCAATAGAGTTCCAGCCAAAGGACCAATCCGGTCTTGTCCATCCCTCTGGAGGATAAATGCTACTCTCAAAATCTTGCACATAGTTTATTGTATTTGTAATTAAAGAAACACTGTCGGTATAAGAAATAAAATCAGTAATGGTTTGCGTGCTAGAGCCAAAAGCATCCGTTACTTTTAGGGTAACATCATAAGTTCCAGGACCGTTATAAACTACCACTGGATCTTCCAAAGTAGAGGTGCTAGGCGTACCGCCAGGGAAAGACCAATCCCATAATGCACTGCTTAATCTCACTGCCGAATGATCCACAAAACGAATGGTATCATCCAAACAATTGATGGTGCGTTTATCAGCAGCAATTTGTGCTGATGGAGGCGTGTTTTCAAACAAATCAATTTCGTATGCACTTCTGTTGGTTCCGTTAATTAAAAGCCCTTCTCTATAATAAGGAATCAGTTGGGTAGAGGAAGTCCTAAGCGGCAAATTATTATCATAAATTATCCAGTCAGGCATGCTGTCTTTTTTGTAAAAAACGGTTGTCCGTGTTCCCAAATAAACCCCGCCATTACTTCCTCTTTGGTGCTCTATATTGGTAGGTTTGTGTCCGTCCAAAGTTGGGGTGCTAAGGTTAGTCCAATTCTGCCCACCATCAGTTGATTTAAATACTTTATAGCTATCAATAAAAGAATAATTTCCGCTTTGGGTACATCTTGCAATCCAAAGGGTATTTTCATCACTACTACTTACAGTAATATCAAAAGGACGCCACATACTTCCATTTTGAATCGTAGTATTTGGCGTAATATCAGTCCATGTTTTTCCGGCATCATCTGTTCTCCATATTTTTTTGTCGCCCCACCAAGATAGCCAAGTGGCCACATAAATCACATCCGGATTGCTCCAAGCAACCTCAACAGCAGTTACTTTTTCATCAAAATGATGAACTGCTGAATAAGATGCACCATTGTTTTTGGAAAGCCAAAGGGTAGTGTCATTTCCGATATAGTTCCAATTGTAACATCTTGGGTCAAACTCCATTTGTGAGGATTCTCCAATAATATAAGATGCGTTTGGCTTTTTGGATAATGAAAAAGTAGAAATAGCAACAGTCCTGTCTCCTGAAAGTATCTTCCCTCCATAATCGCTATAAGCAATTCTTGGATTTCCAAAATTGACAAATCCTCTTATTCCATCACCACCATCTGTGCATATCCAATCATTAATGTAAGTGCTACCATCTTTCAAAAGTGTACCATTGTGGTATGTGCCGCCCAACATGATGTCTCCATCTTTAAAACCTGCTCCAAATCCCCAAAAGTCCGTTCCGGCAATTCCATATTGTTTTTTGTAAATGCTGTCTCCTGCATTATCCGAATAAAATACGCCCCCATCACAAGCAAACCAAAGGTCGTTTCCAAAATAATTAATATCATGAATATCGGCATGTACATATCCTTTTTTGTGTGGCGTGCTCCATTTTGAAGGGCAAGTAAAAGTTACGCCATTATCAAAAGATATCCAATGATTCACTCCCCCCACATGAATAATATCTGCATTTGTTGGATTTACAGCCAAAGCCAAATCATAGTAATATTGCCCTCCATCATCAGAACCATCTGGCTGCCATCCCATCATATTGATATTGACAGAATCTGGTGGGCCTGCTGGTTGCGGTCCACAACATTGAAAAGTCCAATTTTCTCCTTTATCATTACTGATATAGATGCCATACAATCCACTTCCTCCATTGGCACTTCCTGTTGCAAGGGCTACAATCTTATTGGGTGCAGCAGGGCTAACGGCTATTTCCGTTCTTTTTTGTGCATCTCCACTGCCAGGATTTGGCCATCCATTTGTAAAATTAGTTAGAGTCGCTCCACCATCATCCGAACGATAAAAAAGGGTACTATCTCCCGCTTGCTGGATGAAATATAGGGTGTCAGTAGAATTGGGATGAAACTCAATTTCAAGAAAATTTCCTGCCATGATTTGGGTGAAATTTGTTCCTCCATCTAATGAGCGAAATAGTCCTTGACTGGAAGCAACAAACAAGTCTAAATTATTGCTTGGCTTTAATTTGATGTCTTTAACAGAATGTGAAATATTGGTAAATGAAGTATCTCCAATTGTTGCCCAACTAAGCCCTCCATCAGTAGATTTATAAATCCCTCCACTGCCACTAATATAGATGATTTCTGGGTTGGTGAAATCTATTTCAATCGCATACACCCCTCCAAGATCCAAATCTCTTGTGATGAGTTCCCAATTTGCGCCTTTGTCGGTAGTTTTCCAAGCCCCAGCAGTAGCCGAACCGGCATACAAAATATTAGGGTTACTTATCGATTGCTCCACTGTATACAGATGTGCAGCCCCAGGAGCATAACTTCTGCTTGCCGCATCTTTGTCAAAATCCCAAGGACCTACACATTCCCATTGATTGCTGCTTTTTGATTTGGGTCTATTTTTAATTGGCTGAGTAGTTCTGCTCAAATTACGCACCCATCTTTTATAATATTGGGTGTGCTTGTTTTTTACTAATTTATTGTTTTTGTAATAGTTTCTATAAGCAGCAATTACCGCTCCTTCATCCGGATTTTCTGCATACATCAATTGTACCCAATGTGGTAGATTTTCAGCATTTGCATTGTACTTCATTTCCACTTGTGCAAAAAGGGAAAAGTTGAATATTAGCAATAAAATAAAAAGTAGTTTCTTCATAAATTAGGTAATAAAAAAGGCCGCATAAATGCGACCTTAAAAATAGTGTTTTTTTTGTTATAAACTAAAAGCAGATTTTACTTCCTTCTGGCAATCTAGTTTCTCCCAAGTAAAGGTTTCAACTTCAATTTTTTTCTCCTTCCCATTTATATGGAAAGTAACTATTTTAATTTCAGATTTTCTACCCATGTGTCCGTAAGCAGCCGTTTCAGAATAAATAGGAGTTTTTAGTTTTAATCGACTAATAATTGATGCTGGTTTTAAGTTAAAACAAGGCATGCTTGTTACAATTTTTGCAATCTCTCCATCCGTTTTATTCACTTTGGCAGTACCATAAGTATCTACAAAAACACCCATTGGTTCTGCTACACCAATAGCATAGGAAACTTGCACTAATATTCGATCACATAATCCTGCAGCCACCAAGTTTTTTGCAATATGTCTTGTTGCATAAGCTGCTGATCTATCCACTTTAGATGGATCTTTCCCTGAAAATGCACCACCTCCATGAGCTCCTTTTCCACCATAAGTATCAACAATAATTTTTCTTCCTGTTAATCCTGTATCGCCATTTGGACCTCCAATAACAAAATTTCCAGTTGGGTTTACATGATATTTTTCACTACCAAATAATACTTTGTTTGCTTCAGAAAGTTGCTCTTTAATTCTAGGGATTAGGACTCTTTTTACATCAGCTTCAATCCTTTGTTGCATAGCAGTTTGAGCTATTTTCTTTGCTTCATCAGAATCATTTTCTGGAAGAACAAATTCATCATGCTGAGTAGAAACTACAATATCAGTTATTCTTTTAGGAGTATGATCATCATTGTATTCTAATGTTACTTGTGATTTTGAATCAGGCCTTAAATAAGTCATTTCAACATCTTTCTTTCTTATATCTGCAAGTTCAATTAGTAATTTATGAGATAGATCAAGAGCTAATGGCATTAGATTTTCAGTTTCATTTGTAGCATAGCCAAACATCATTCCCTGATCACCAGCACCTTGTTCTTTATTAAGCCCTTTCCCTTCTTCAACCCCTTGATTGATGTCAGGTGATTGTTCGTGAATTGCTGAAATAACTCCACAGCTATCTCCATCAAATTGGTACTCTGACTTATCGTAACCAATTTTTAAAATTACTTCTCTTGCAATTTTTTGAACATCAATATATGCTTCAGTTGTAATCTCACCACTTAATACAGTAAGTCCTGTAGTTACTAATGTTTCACAAGCCACTTTTGAATTTGGGTCTTGTGCTAAAAAATTATCTAATAATGCATCCGAAATCTGGTCGGCTACTTTATCTGGGTGTCCTTCTGAAACGGACTCTGATGTGAAATAATAGGACATCTTCTTTTGTTTTTTTAATTAATAAAATTAAGGAAGATTTGGCGAATAAGCGCTAATGAAATACTGTTTTAGCATTTTTTTTAGTGGTTGCAATAGGCCAAATCTTTCCACTCTGGTCGGCAAATGTATAAAAAATAATCAACCTACAAATTTGCATACTAAAAAAAAATGCCTTTAATTTGCAGTTGACTTATCAAGAAAGACGGAGGGATGGGCCCTATGATGTC
>DUAL01000235.1:0-652 GCA_012960835.1 Flavobacteriales bacterium
TTTTTAAATTTTTATTTCTAGGAGCGATTATCGCTTTTATGTGCACATTTGGTGCTTGCAAAAAAGATGCCGATACCATGGCAATAATTACAGTTATTGATGTCAATGGAGATGTTGTTAAAGATGCAAGAGTAAGGCTGCATCAAGATGGACAGATTAGTCAAGCGGGATCTTCTTCAATTATTTCTGATGAACAATGGACAGATGCAAGCGGAAAAACCGAGCATGTATTTGAGCATGAAGCAATTTTAAATATTGATGTGAGCAAGTGGGTTGGAACTAACGAGCTTACAGGAAGTAATGTAATCCGTTTGCTAAAACACAAAACCGTTAGCAAAACAATCGAAATCGATTAAGAGAAATAAGCGATAATAGCTTCTTTTATTAGCAAATCCTGTTGTTTCCCACTAAGATTTTTAATGGCTTTTAATTCTATCCAGTGTGGCCAACCATCTTCATCCACTTTCTCAAATTTAAAATAACCATAAGGCGTAAGTAGTTTGCATACCGCAAGGTGCAGGATATCTTGTTTTTCTTCTTTGCTAAACTCTTTAATCCCCATTTGTAGCTCTTGCACCCCGATCAAGAAAAGAACTCCTTTAAGGTCTATGTCTTCTGCTATATCTTTTTGTAATTTTAAAAGCAAAGAACC
>DUAL01000235.1:862-1211 GCA_012960835.1 Flavobacteriales bacterium
AATTATGAGCAATTCAAACCCTTATTGGCATTTGCTATTCTTTTTATTTCTGTTTTATTACTCATCAAATTATTAGGGTATTTAACAGATAAATTGACAAAAGCACTTGCACTGGGATTTTTGAGCAGGATATTAGGAGGAATATTTGGCATGCTGAAATTAGCATTAATAATTAGTTTTTTACTAATGATTGAATCGAAATTTAAGCTCATTCCACAAGACACTAAACAAAGCGCGCAACTTTACAAGCCAATAACTAATTTAGTAGAATTAATTAGTCCACATATTGAAAAACACAAAGGGTTATTAGAAGACTTTCAAGAGAAAACAAAGCAAGTAAAAGAGGATA
>DUAL01000235.1:1385-2933 GCA_012960835.1 Flavobacteriales bacterium
CCTCCAACCAAAGAATAGGCGCCTTTTTCAGTAACTTTGCAAATAGCATTTGCAATTTCTCTTGTTCCTTTTTCAAAATTCGGCATTTCAAAAACGCCCATTGGACCATTCCATATTATTGTTTTTGAGCGTTCAATTATTTCAGAAAACTTGGCAATGCTTTCTTGGCCAATATCCAAACCCATAAATCCATTTGGAATATTTGTAATTTCAGAAGTATTTGTTTCTGCATTATTATCAAATTTGTTGGCATTTACCGAATCACTTGGGAGATATAAATTCACCCCTTTGCTTTTAGCTAATTCAATAAGCTGTTTCGCCAAAGAATTTTTTTCTTCTTCTACCAAAGAATTTCCAATATTTCCTCCCACTGCTTTAGCAAAAGTATAAGCCATTCCGCCCCCAATTATCAGATTATCTACTTTATCGAGTAGCGCCATGATAACATCAATTTTCCCTGTAATTTTTGCTCCACCAATAATGGCCGTAAATGGCTTTTGAGGATTTTCCAAAATAACTTCCAAATTAGAAATTTCCTTTTCTAAAAGCAAGCCGAAATATTTACTCTCTGGAAAAAATTGAGCAATAACAGCTGTTGAAGCATGTGCTCTATGTGCTGTTCCAAAAGCATCATTAATATAAATATCAGCCAAGTTTGCCAATTGTTTTGCAAAGGCCGTATCTCCCATTTTCTCTTCTGAATGAAAGCGTAAATTCTCTAAAAGCAAAACACCGCCTTCCTCCAAATTATTTATGGCAGTTTCTGCCGTTTCCCCAATACAATTATTTGCAAAAGCGACATCAACTTCTAAAACTGTTGATAAATGATTGACAAGATGTTTAAGGGAAAAACAGTTTTCCGGACCATTTTTTGGCCTTCCCAAATGCGATATTAGGATTACTTTTCCACCTCCAGCAATTACCATTTTTATAGTAGGAATAGCTCCCAATATTCTACTATTATCCGTAATTTTGAAATTATCATCTAGAGGAACATTAAAGTCAATACGAATTAAAACTCGTTTCCCTTTAAAAGAAACGGCAGTAAGTTTTTCCATTCTGCAAAAATAAAATAAAACCAAATAAACAGATCAAAATTCTTACTTTTGACACAAAACAATAAATAATGCTTTTTGCCGAAATACCAGGAAATACAGCCATAAAACAAAATCTAATCAAGGTAGTTGCCAATAACAGGGTTGCTCATGCACAACTATTTTTAGGAAATTCTGGCAGTGCAAAGCTAGCTCTTGCACTGGCCTTTGCACAATATTTGAATTGTGAGAAAAGGAAAGAAACGGATTCCTGCAATATCTGCCATTCTTGTCTGATATATAATTCTCTTTCTCATCCAGATTTGCATATCATTTTCCCAGTGCTTAAAATAAACAATATTAAAAACCCTTTGAGTGATAACTTTATTTCTCAGTGGAGAGAAATAGTGTTAGAAAACCCTTATTTATCCCTAACACAATGGTATCAACATCTTGGAGCAGAAAATAAACAGGGGGTAATTTACAAGTATGAGGCCGAGCAATTGCAAAAAAA
>DUAL01000235.1:3061-14277 GCA_012960835.1 Flavobacteriales bacterium
TTCTTTTTTATGGTTACAGAGGATTTTGAAAAGCTACTTCCTACCATAACATCAAGGATGCAAATGGTAAAAACCAAGCCGTTTAAAACAGAAAACATAACAAACTATCTAGTACAAAAAAAGGACCTTTTAGCTGAAAAATCTTTGCAAATAGCAAGGCTTGCTAACGGAAACCTCAATACAGCACTACAATTAAGCCAAACAGAAATAAAAGAGGAAACCCACTTAAAAGAATTCCAGAGCTGGATGCAAATTTGCTATAAAGCAAACCTAAAAGAGTTAGCAAAATGGACGGATGAAATAGCAAAAAACGGAAGAGAAAATCAAAAAGAATTTTTACAATATTCTTTAAAACTTATCAGAGATTGCCTCCTTGTAAATACCTTAAACGAGAGCCTACTAAAAACAGATAAAGAGGAAACAATATTTGTAAGAAATTTCGCTCCATTTATTCATGGAGAAAATAGTGTTTCCATTTTTGAAAAAACAGAGAAAGCAATCAAAAACATTGAAAGAAATGCCAATCCAAAAATTCTTTTTTATGAGCTATCCCTTCAAATGATGCGACTTTTAAAAGTAAAGCGTAAATTAGCAAACTAAAATTTAGATTAAAGAAATGAGCGGTTGCAGCAATTGTAATACATGTGAAACTTCCCTGGCAAGAGGGTGTAGTAACTCTTCTGTTTTTAATTGGCTTGAAGGAATAAGCACATTGAACAAGAAGGAAGACAGCTCTGTGGAAGTAAGGTTTAAGCAAGACAGAAAGGAATTTTTCATCAATCCGGAGGGCATACCCCTTACAAAAGGAGATATAGTAGCAGTGGAGGGATCACCAGGTCATGATGTTGGAGTAGTTTCCCTTACAGGAGAGTTGGTGATGCTGCAAATGAAAAGGAAGAAGGTAGATTTTGAAAAAGAAAGGCCAAAAAAAATATACCGAATAGCGAAACCAACAGATATTACAAAATGGGAAAAAGCCATAGCATTAGAAAAAGACACATTAGAGAAAGCAAAACTTTTGGTAACCGAGCATAAGCTCGGAATGAAACTTAGCAATGTGGAGTATCAGGGGGATAACACCAAAGCAACCTTTTATTATACAGCAGAAAAAAGAGTAGATTTCAGAGAATTAATAAAATCTTTTTCCAGAAAGTTCATGATAAGAATTGAAATGCGTCAGATTGGTGCAAGACAAGAAGCAGCAAAATTAGGAGGGATTGGAAGCTGTGGAAGGGAACTTTGTTGCTCAACCTGGATGACTGAATTCCCATCTGTTTCCACCTCTGCCGTAAGATATCAGCAATTATCTATAAATCCTCAAAAAATATCGGGCCAATGTGGCAGATTAAAATGTTGTTTAAACTTTGAGTTAGATGGATATTTAGATGCATTAGAAAATTTTCCAAAAACAAAAACAATGCTGAACACAAAGAAAGATAAAGCCAGGTTTTTGAAAATGGACATCTTTAAAAAGAAATTGTGGTACACCTATGTTGGCGATCCTTATTCAGCTATTGAACTAACACTTGATAGAGTAAAAACAATAATAAAACTAAATGAAGAAGGAAGTCTTCCTGAAAAATTGGAAGACTTTATAATAGAGCAAAAAGTAAAAACCCACGATTTCGAAAATGTTATCGGACAAGATAATATTAACCGATTTGATAATAAAAACAAGAAAACAAAAAACAAAAAACGAAAGTTTAGATATAAAAGAAATAAAAAACAATGAGGCAAGTAGTTTTTGTTTTAGTAGTTTTTAGTTTGCTCTCCTGCACCAACAATTTCCTTTTTAAGGCAGACAAAGAAATTAAAGACGGATGGCATGCCGATAGTGTAATAGTTTTTCAGTTTAATATTTCTGATACAACAAATGTTTTTTATTCAGAAATAAATATAAGACACACTATCTCATATCCTTTTCAAAACCTTTTTGTATTTATTCATAACACAAATCCTTTAGGGCAAACAACAACTGATACAGTAGAATGTGTTTTGGCAAATAAAATGGGAAAATGGAAGGCAAAAGGAATAGGAGATATTTTAGATTTTACACAAACGTATAAGGATTCTATTGTTTTTAAAACCAAAGGGAAATATAAAATAGCAATAGAACAAGCTATGCGCCATGGAGAATTACCAGCGATTAAATCTTTAGAAGAAATTATATCGGTTGGGGTTTGTATAAAGAAGAAAAACTAATTTTTCCATTGCTTATCAAGCCATTTGGCTCTTTCAGAAATCCATCTTTGTAAATAGTTTACTTCATCCTGATGTGTATCACCTATATAATAATTTGGCCAAACTTCCTTTTGCCCTAATAAAGACCATTTGTCAAAATTATTTTCTTGAGCAATTTCTAATTCTCTATCAAATTTTTCTACCATTTCCATCACAACTTCATCACTTAGGGTTGAGATTCTTAATTGTTTCCACCTTTTTGTAAGAGCAGAGTTAAAAAACTTGTTTTGATTTAATTTTTCCCACCAAAAAGGAATTTCCTCCATGCTACTATATACAAAGCCAGAGGATTTGTATCCATTCAAATAATCGGTAAGCCCAAAGGAAAAGTTGAAATCCCAAATTGGCCCCATTTTTAGTTTCTTTTCCTCCGAGATTTGAAAATAAGTACTCAATCGATAAGCGTCAATATTTTTACAAAATTCATTAATGATTAAAAAATCAATAAAAGAGTTCATATCAATGATTTCAAAAATATCCAAACTATTTTCATCACTTAAAAACAAACTTTCTTCAAATAAATGTACAAAAGATTGAATTTGGATTCTCTCCGAAAAACCTAAAGCAGAATTATTTGGATGAACAATTTCAAAAACGGTTTTTGACGTTTCCCCATTAGAGATATTTGATTGAAAAAACTCATTTTTTGGCCTATCAAGTTCTATTAAATACCCATTTTTTAAATCCAAACGACTAGAATCAACCCTGATTTTTTCGCACAAAACATAAAGGCCTTGATAAAATCCGTTTATGCTCAATTCGCAAAATTTGGTTCTAGGAGCGTAATACCCCATTTTTTCAAATAATCGATAAGCAAGCACATTGCGCATCAAACTTTTATCAGCATAAGGACCGTATAAAATCCAATGTTCGTGTTTTGGTAAATTTAGTAAGCTAACTTTTTTCAAAGTTTTATTTTCATTTATTACTATAAAACTATAGGATTTTTTCTTAAAACTTTGAGAAGTATTTCCTCTTATTTCAATTTGTATAGTTTCTTTAAAAATAGCTTCTCCATCCTGCACAGAAAGTTTAGCAGGAAGTTTCGGCTCATCTTTAATGCCATTTTTTGTATGAATACTTAGCCAAGGTAAAGCAGATTTTTTCAAACTTTTTTTAGGTTTTTTGCTAGGAAAATCGTCATTGCTGTTTGATAGATATAATTTCGTTTTATTGTGCTGTAGTTTATAAAATTTTGTGTTTTGAAATTTAAGTAAAAGGGTATTTTCTCCTGACAAAATACTTTTTTTAATAATTTCAGAGCTAATAAAATAGTCAGCAGACAAAGAGGATTTGTAAATAAAAGAATCTCGTTTAGAAGATAAAAGAGTATCCATAAAAAAAGATGAACTTTTGTCCAATACTAATTTATCATTCAAATACATCCTAAAAAAAGCAGCATTATCAATTTGCAGTAATCCTGATTTTAGGGGGCTAATATTGTTTTTATAGAAAAAATATTTTATTTCAAGATAATTGCCGGTATCTTTAACGCTTTTTAAATCACTCAAAATATCCACAACCTCCACATCTCCATCTCTATTTATTAGTCGGATTTCTTTTAATTCTAAATCAATATTTGGACTGCTACAAGCAAACAAAAACAAACAAAAACAAAAGAAAATAGTTTTTTTCATAATCTTAAAAATCAAGGATAAGATTAATACTATCACTTAGGGCAGATGACACTTTTGTTTTTCCAAAAGGCAATATCCCATCAGAAATATTTGTTCCAACAGTTATTTTTGAAAAAGTATCCACACGTATTGCAAAAGAGTTTTTATAAAAAATATTATTATAAATTTCCGCATTTCCACCTATTGAAGCAGGATCTTTTCTGTATAGAGAAACACCTATTTTATTCTCATAAAACCGATTATTTTTCACCACAGCAAATGAGCTGTCTTTTACGGCCACACCAATATTATTACCAATAAACGTATTGTTTTCAATCAATATATTAGAGGAGTGCCCGTATTGTTCTTTCCCCACCGAAATCCCCTTATCACTATTATTAAAAATAAAATTATTCCGCACAATTATATTATGGCAAGCATTCATATCTATAGCATCATCCGGTGAATTTTTCACTACACAATTTTCAATCAATCCCTCATCCACACAAATGAATTCTATAGCATCCGGAAGATTGATAAAAGTAGAATTTTTCACAATTGATTTACTGAAATTAGTATTGATACCTTCTCCAGTTCCTTTCCCGTCAATAATTGAGTTTTTTAGCAAAAAAGATCCATGACGCGTCCATATAATAGGATTGCGATTTACACCAAAAACAAGTCGTTTTTCCTTGATGTTTATTGAGGAATTTGTAATGCTTAAATCAGTATATTTTGCACTGATTTTCCCTTCAATTATTTGAGTGAAATCAAATTTTGCCACAATTGGATAATGCTTTTCTCCATCAAATAAAACCTCCCCCCACTCTTTTGCTTTTTGCATGGGCCGAAAAACAACAGGATTTTCACTTGTTCCTTTTGCAATAAGATTACCATGCATCACAATATCTACGCCAGCACCTAACAGGATTTCAGATCCTTTTTCAATCGTGATAGTTGCTCCCCTCTCGATTTTTAGCGTTTGATTTAAAAGATAAGGGCTTTTACTACTTGATAAAAAAGTATTTTTAGAAATTGGCCCCGAAAGAGTAGTACAATCAACTTTTTCAAAAATATTTTTAGAATTAAATCCATCCACAAAAAATTCACCATCAGTTGAGGTAACTTTCCAATAATATTTTCCTGAGTGTAATTTTTCAGTAAATAATAATGTGGTATCGTTTGTATATTTTTTGACAAGCTTTAAGGAATCCTTGAATAAAAAATCAGAGCTAACAAAAAGCGTATAGCTTATTCCTTTTCCTTTAGGGCTTTTGGAGGCGCTCCACTCAAATAATATTTCATCACACACTTTTTGCTCTATTCTTTTTACTGCAAAAGTGCTTGGCCAAGTGGCAAATTGCTCTTGTAGTTTTTTATGTCTACTTTTAAAAAATTTCCGCTCTTTGTCTAAAAAATCTTGCCACTGACTTACACCATTTATTTGGTCTGTACTATCTTTTTCCACTGAACTTTCAAGCAAACCTTCCAATGAGGTAATAATTGGAAGAATTGCATTTGGCGAAATGGAAGTTTTAGATAATTCATCTATTCTATTTTTGACATCAGCAAACATTTGAGGATTCAAAAAAGCCCTTTCAATTAATGGATTATCCGATTCCCATTCACTTGAAGTTCGGTGGTATTGATAGGGCATCCAATTATAATAGGAAAGCGTTTTATCCATATCCCAAGGCAGGAGCTCCCATCTTCCTCTGTTATGGTAGAGATAATAATTATGGTAATAAGTACTAGCGTTTGCTAAATAGATATTTAAAGCAATGATATTAACGAGTTGGGGATAATTAAAAGTAGACTTTATAAAACCGATATACAAACTATCCGGAACAGTATTAACATCAGATATTAGTTTTTTCAAATCAATCCAATTCCCATTTTCTCCAACTTTCTTTTCCCATTTCTCCTCCACTTCATCAAAAATACTCATGCAAGCACCATCTTTTGTTGCCTTATATAAATTACCGTTTTCGTCCATTAAAGTATTTTTTAGAAAATCAGCATCCATATTTTCAACCTTCAAATACAAACCAAAATATTCTCCATTTATAAACAATTTCGCAAAAGATGTTTGGAAGCAATTCTGCCCAGAGGCCCTCATAATTTGACTACTTAAATATTGCCGGATGTAACTTTTGTCTGAAAATTCAGCATTTAAATTCAGTGTTTTTACCTTTCCATTTAGTATAAATTTCACCTTCAATGATTTTTTAGCATCTTTTCTTGAAGAATCTCCACGAATCCTCATTCTGGCTTTTGAAGTATCTCTATTAGAAACAATTTGTATGGGGATATAAGTGTTGTCTTTGAAGTTAGTGTAAATAAAAGTTAAGGAATCCGGATTACAGATAATATGATACTCCTCTAAAATCGATTGAGAGTAATAGATAGAGTTATCCGTATGGCAAGCATTAAAAATAAGTAAAATGAAAATAAATCTCAATAGAGGATTAATCATAAAATTACAGATATTTTCTTTAAGTGAAAGGAGCATTTATTTTGAGGATAAAATTACTATTTTTACCGAAATGAAATCTAAATAAGTGAGCAGAAAAAAAGTTGTATTAATTTGGCTAATAGTTTTCTCCCCTTTTATTGGGCTATTTTCAGCCATTTACCTAACCTCATTTGGGTTATTTGGTCCACTCCCAACATTCGAGCAGTTAGAAAACCCTAAAAATAATTTAGCTACCGAAATTATTTCAGAAGATGGAGTGGTAATGGGGAAATACTTTTTTGAAAACAGAAGTAACATCAAGTATCATGAATTACCAGAGAACTTAATAAATGCTTTAATTTCAACTGAGGACATTCGCTATATGAGTCATTCAGGAATTGATGTTCGCTCCTTAGTAAGAGCAGTAGTTGGTTTACTATTTGGAAGCGGAAGTTCAGGAGGAGCCAGTACAATCACGCAACAGTTAGCAAAAATGCTTTTTACTGAAAAACCAAGTTCGGGCTTGCAGAGGGTAATGCAAAAATTCAAGGAATGGATTATTGCGATTCGGCTTGAAAAGCAATATACAAAAGATGAGATATTAGCCATGTATCTTAATCGTTTTGATTGGGTAAACAATGCAGTTGGTATTAAGTCCGCCTCTCAAGTTTATTTTAATACCATTCCGTCAGAACTTAGTGCTGAGCAGTCGGCAATGCTTGTTGGTATGCTAAAAAATCCAGCTCTTTATAACCCCAATAGAAGAATGGAATTAACCCAAGGGAGAAGAGATGTAGTACTCTCACAAATGAAAAAATATGAGTTTATTACCGACTCATTATTTGATACCTTAAAAACTCAGCCTATTGTTTTGGATTTTAAAAGAGCAAGTCATAATGAAGGGCAAGCCCCTTATTTCAGAGAGCATCTAAGAGGGGAATTAAAAAAATGGTGCAATAAACATGTAAAGCCAGAGGGCACTCCTTACAATTTGTATACAGATGGATTACGGATTTATACTACCATAAATTCTCGACTGCAAAAATTTGCAGAACAGGCCCTTAAAGAGCACATGTCTTCCTTACAAAAAGATTTTTATAAACATTGGAAGGGCTATAGCAAAGCACCATTCCCCAAGGACATGGAATGGGAACAAATTAATGAGATTATTGACCAGGGGATGAAGCGATCGGAAAGATATAAAAAACTAAAAAAAGCAGGAAAATCGGAAACAGAGATAAAAGCAGTATTTAAAAAGAAAGTTCCTATGACACTTTTTTCGTGGGCTAAAGAAATTGATACGGTTTTATCCCCAAGAGATTCCATAAAGTATAATAAATATTTTATCCATTCTGGCATGATGAGTATGAACCCAAATACTGGGATGGTAAAAGCTTATGTTGGTGGTATAAACCACCGTTATTTTAAGTATGATCATGTGGTAGTGGGCAAACGACAAGTGGGCTCAACCTTCAAGCCATTTTTATATTCCTTAGCCATGCAAGAAGGTTATTCGCCATGCTATGAAGTGCCAAATGTTCCTGTTGTGTTTGATAAAGAAAAATGGGGGCTAGAGAAAGATTGGATTCCAGAAAATTCTGATGATAAATATGAAGGGGAATTACTTACTTTAAAGTTTGGAATGGCAAATTCCATCAATACTGTTACCGCCTATATAATGAAGCAATTCGGACCGCATGCAGTGGTAGATTTGGCCAAAAAAATTGGCATACAGTCTAAGATTTTAGCAGTGCCCTCTCTTTGTTTGGGAACATTTGATTTATCAGTATACGAGATGGTTGGCGCATACTCCACATTTGTAAATAATGGCGTTTGGACAGAGCCAATTTTCATCACAAAAATAACAGACAAACATGGCGTAATTTTGGAAGAATTCAAACCAAAAACTAGGGATGCTATGAGTAAGAATACTGCCAACCTGATGGTGAGGATGTTACAGGGAGTGGTAGATGGAGTATATAATAAAAACGCAAATACTACCATGGGAACAGGGGTTCGCTTGCGTTTTAAGTATCAATTTAAAAATGAAATGGGCGGAAAAACCGGAACTAGCCAAAACAATTCGGATGGCTGGTTCATGGGGATAACGCCAAATTTAGTAACTGGCGTATGGAGTGGTTGTGAAGATAGAAGTGTTCATTTCCGCTCCACACATTACGGACAAGGAGCAAATGTGGCGCTTCCTGTTTTTGCAGAATATATGCAAAGGGTTTATGCTGACACATTAGAATCAGGGATTTTTCCAATCAGCTTTAATATACCAAAGTCGGTAGATGTGAGAATGGATTGTGGGGAACTTTTTGAAACAGAAAATAATAATTTTGAAGAGGAAGAATTATGATAAATAAAGTAGTAAAAACTATTGAAGAAGCAATTGCTGGAGCGGAAAGCAATATGACTTTTATGGTTGGAGGATTTGGTCTTTCTGGAATACCTGAAAATTGCATAGCAGCATTAGCTAAAAAAGATATTTTTGGGCTGACTTGTATTTCCAATAATGCAGGAGTTGATGATTTTGGTTTAGGACTTTTACTCCAAAGAAAACAAATTAAAAAAATGATTTCCTCTTATGTTGGAGAGAATGCAGAATTTGAAAGACAAATGCTTAGTGGTGAATTAGAAGTGGATTTAATTCCACAAGGAAGCTTAGCTGAAAGATGCCGAGCAGGAGGTGCTGGAATTCCTGCATTTTTCACTCCTGCCGGTTATGGGACTGAAGTAGCAGAAGGAAAAGAGGTAAGAGAATACAATGGGAAACCTCATATTTTGGAATCGGCACTTACAGCTGATTTTGCATTTGTAAAAGCTTGGAAAGGAGATACGGCAGGAAACTTAATTTATAAAGGAACAGCCAGAAATTTTAATCCGCTTATGGCTATGGCAGGAAAAATTACAATTGCTGAGGTGGAAGAATTAGTTCCTGCAGGAGAGCTTGATCCTAACCAAATACACACGCCTGGAATTTTTGTACAAAGAATTCTGCAAGGAGAGAAATACGAGAAGAGAATAGAACAAAGAACCGTTAGAAATAGAGAATAATGGCCTTAGATAAAAATCAAATAGCACAAAGGATTGCACAAGAATTGCAGCATAATACTTATGTAAATTTAGGAATTGGAATTCCGACCTTAGTGGCTAATTATATTCCTAAAGGAATTGATATTGAATTTCAGTCAGAGAATGGATTACTGGGAATGGGGCCTTTTCCTTTTGAAGGAGAGGAAGATCCTGATATGATAAATGCAGGGAAACAGACCATTACCACTATGCCTGGAGCTGCTCTTTTTGACTCTGCCACTTCCTTTGCTATGATAAGAGGACAACATGTTCAGCTTACGGTTTTGGGTGCCATGGAGGTGGCTGAAAATGGCGATATTGCCAACTGGAAAATTCCAGGAAAGATGGTAAAAGGAATGGGTGGCGCTATGGATTTAGTGGCCTCTGCTGATAATATTATTGTGGCTATGATGCACACCAATCGACGGCGAGAAAGTAAAATCTTGAAAAAATGTACACTACCTATTACAGGTGTAAATTGTGTTAAAAAAGTAGTTACTAATTTAGCTGTGCTAGATGTAACAACTAAAGGCTTTAAATTATTGGAAAGAGCACCTGGAGTTAGTGTTGAGGAAATACAAAATGCAACTGAGGGAAATTTGATTATTGAAGGAAATATTCCTGAAATGCAACTCTAAGAGTTGTTTTACCCAACTTTAACCCCTTTACTTTCCAAATGCCTTTTAATATTTTCTAATTTCCCTTCTGGGATGGCATCAATTAATTTTTGGGTATAAGGTGTTTTCGGTTCATTATAAATTTGGTCGGCATCTCCTAATTCTTCAATTTTACCATCTTGCATCACCACCATTCTATCACTCATGTATTTTACAACAGAAAGGTCATGAGAAATAAAAATATAAGTCAGTCCAAATTCTTCTTTTAGTTCATTTAACAAGTTTAATACTTGGGCTTGCACCGAAACATCCAATGCAGAAACTGATTCATCACAAATAATAAATTTAGGATTTACTGCCAATGCTCTAGCAATACCAATTCTTTGTCTTTGGCCTCCTGAAAATTCGTGTGGATAACGATAAAAATGAGCTGGATCTAAACTTACCCTTGAAAGTAATTCTTCTACTTTTTTCTTTCTTTCATCATCATTCTCTAAAATTTTATGGACTTGCATAGGCTCCATAATTGCGTTTCCAATGGTCATTCTTGGGTTCAATGAAGAGTAAGGGTCTTGAAAAATAATTTGCACTTCTTTTCGGAAATTTCTGAGCTCATCTGCATTCATTTTAGCAATATCATGGCCCTTGTAAATCATTTCCCCTTCAGTAGGTTCTTCTAGGCGTAAAATGGTTCTTCCAATAGTTGTTTTTCCACACCCAGATTCCCCTACTAAACCTAGAGTTTCCCCAGGGAAAACATCAAATGTTACAGCATCTACCGCTTTAACATGGCTTGTAATTCCTCCAAAAAATCCGTTTCTAATCGGAAAATAGGTTTTTAAATTCTTTATTTTCAATACTGGCTCTTGAGCAAATAATTTTTCTTGTTTTGCTTTTCTATCACTATCCGGAATGGCCAAATCTTTAGTGAATTCCTCCACAGAAATATTGTTATCAATAACTTCCCCGGTTTCATCTTCTTTCATAAAATTAGAAACAGTTGGCAAGAAAGTATAGCGCTTATCCAAAGGCGGACGACAAGCCAAAAGCCCTTTTGTATAAGGATGCTGAGGGTTAGTAAAAATATCCCAAACATTCCCTTGCTCTACAATTTTACCTTTATACATTACCACTACCTTATCGGCCAATTCAGCAATTACACCCAAATCATGTGTAATAAACATGATTCCCATATCTCTTTCTTTTTGT
>DUAL01000236.1:0-1086 GCA_012960835.1 Flavobacteriales bacterium
CCTTAATATCAGTAAAATAAAAAAAGAACTACAGAACGTAATTCTTTGAAATGTTGAGTTTAAAAAGTCGGGATGAGAGGACGATATTTTACTGTAGGTTTTTTTATTTATAAAACATACCTTAACCCAGTAATTTTCTAAAAAAATAAGGTGGCATCCAACAACATTTAATCCACCTTTATTTTAGCGGCAACCTCTTTTGCTTTTTCTACTAATTCAGCAACTTCTTCATTTCCATAAGCAAGGGCAACTGCCATTCTTCTGTAAGGGCGTGTAATTGGCTTTCCGAAAATTTTAAAATCAGTATTTGTAAAATTTACTGCTGATTCTAATCCTGAAAAAATAGGAAATTTGGCGCCTTCTTTGTCGGCTAATACTACGGCTGAAGCTCCATTTCTTACAAGTGGAATATCCATTACAGGGATTCCTAAAATAGCACGGGCATGTAATTCAAATTCAGTAAAATTTTGTGTTCCTGCCAAGGTTACCATTCCTGTATCGTGTGGTCTTGGTGAGAGTTCAGAAAAACAAACTCCCTCTTTTCCAATAAAAAACTCTACTCCCCAAATTCCACTACCTCCTAGCGCCTTTGTTACTTTATTAGCTATTTTTTCTGCCTCTTTTAAGTGCCCCTCCTCCATAGTCATAGGCTGCCAACTTTCTTGATAATCTCCTCTTTCTTGCCTGTGTCCAACAGGTGGGCAAAAAAGTGTATTTCCATTATTCTGTGTAAGCGTTAAAAGTGTAATTTCATAATCAAAATCAATAAAGGCTTCTACAATTACCTCCATCAAATCCCCTCTTGAACCTTCCAAGGCATAGTTCCATGCCTTTTCAATATTGGCCTCTGTTTTTATTACTGATTGTCCTTTTCCGGAAGACGACATTAAAGGTTTTACCACACAAGGTATTCCTGTAAAGGCAACTCCGTCTTTTAACTGCTCATATGAGGTAGCGTATTTGTATTTAGCTGTTTTTACTCCTAAATCAATAGCTGCCAAATCACGGATTGCTTTTCGGTTCATGGTAAAGTTTGCCGCTTTTGCAGATGGAATTACCGTAAAACCTTGCTTTTCATAATCGTAA
>DUAL01000236.1:1096-2382 GCA_012960835.1 Flavobacteriales bacterium
AAAATCTTTCTGTTCTGATACTTTCTACTTCAGGGACAATAAAATCAGGTTGATGTTTGGCAACTATTCTATCTAGTTCTGCTCCATCCAACATATTTATTACTTCAAACTCATGTGCCACTTGCATAGCAGGTGCGTTTTCATAATTATCAACCGCAATAACATATTGTCCTAATCTTTGCATGGCAATTACAACCTCCTTACCTAACTCACCTGAACCTAATAACAGTATCTTTTTTCTCATTTTATAAATCCCTCATAAATTGTTTTGAAATATATTTCCCTAAAATATCATACTCAATATTCACTACCGTTCCTACTTCAAATGTGTGGAAATTAGTATGCTCAAAAGTATAAGGAATTATAGCTACTGAAAAAGAAGTATCTTTGGAATTAACAACTGTCAAACTTACCCCATTTACACAAACTGAACCTTTTTCCACCGTCATATTATCGGATTCCTTATGCTTAAAAGTAAACACATAAGAACCTTTCTCTTCTTTAATTTCAGTGCATTTTGCAGTTTGATCCACATGACCTTGTACCATATGTCCGTCCAATCTATCACCTAATTTCATGCACCTTTCCATGTTTACTTTACTTCCTACTTTCAAAAGTCCAAGGTTTGATTTATCTAAAGTTTCCTTAATGGCAGTTACCATATATTTATCGCCATCAATATCAACTACTGTTAAACAAACCCCATTATGCGCCACAGATTGATCAATTTTCAACTCCTTTGTAATGTTTGATTTTAAGGTAATATTTAGATTACTCCCTTCATTTTCAACTTTAACAACCTCAGCTATTTGCTCAATTATTCCTGTAAACATTTACTGTACTTTTTTTGTATTTCCCCTTATCAAAATCACTGTTCCTTTTAATTTATAGGAAGAAATTCCATTTAATTTTAATTCATTAATAGTGCAAACATAAAAATAAACTCCTTCACTGCAATCGCCCTTTTCACCTCTTTTTCTTCCATTCCAATTTATTTTCACCTCATTAGTTTGAAAAACCTCTTGCCCCCAACGGTTAAATATTTTCATATCCACACTTTCAATATGCTTGTTTTTTATCGGCACGAAAAGGTCATTCACATTATCCTCATTTGGCGAAAAAACATTTGGCAACTTATATTCTGGGCAATTTTCAGCACAAATTTGGTTGCTAATTACACTTTCATTACCGAAAGAATCAGTTGCCGTAACTACATAACAGCCAGCAATGGAGTTCAAATTTTCATAAAAATAATAAGTGCTATCCATTGTAGTAATAAACTTTTT
>DUAL01000237.1 GCA_012960835.1 Flavobacteriales bacterium
AATGCGTCACCGTCTTTACAGATTATCTCATCACGTAGACATCCATTGTCATCCCAGAATTTATGTAACCCAGTTGGCTCATTGTTTTCAAAATCACCTAATGACTTTATATTACCATTTTCATGCCAAGTGATTTGATAGCCAGACTTGGCGCCATTGTTGCAAAAATTTTGTGACTTCCAGTTCCCATTTGGATAATGAGATCCATGTATTGTAGAATTTAAGATTTTTTTCTGCATTACTATTATTTTAAATTAAAAGGGAAAATTAAATCATCTTATGTAACTTCATCTAAAGTTAAATAGCATGGTGAAGGCGTAAAATAAATTCAAAATCATTGAATAATAACAAATATAACGCTTTCAATTTCTATTAGTACAATTTAAAGAATAATAAGTGAGTAGATTAAAAATTTAAGCGACTTGTTTGTTGTTCACTTGTTGTTATTGGTGGTCATTCGAGTAACATGAGACCTCTCATGCTGATAAATTATTTAATGATAGATTTCTCGGTTGTCTGAGTATTACAATAATACTATTTGAAATAGGGTGCAGTATATTATGACAAGACACACCTTGAATACTGATGATAATTTAAAGAGAAACTAAAGGATGAATAACAAGGTAATAAATTTTTTAGACTGTCCTAAAACCAAATTAGGAAAATTCTTTTCAGTTTTTTTACTTATATTAATCTACCTTACCGTTGTCCTGGTTATAGTTCAAGAAAGATTTTCTGAGAGTTATCTGATATATAAAGACGAGATCAGCTTTATTGAAAATTTTATTTTATTTATTTTTGCCGCTGAATTAATAGCCAGACTTGTTTTTGTTAAAGACAAGTTTAAGTATGTCTTTAGTTTTTATGGTGTTGTTGATATCTTGGCTGTTGTTCCAGGAATGCTAGCATTTATACTGCCAATACCTTTAGACTCTGCATGGCTAAGGGTTTTCCGTATTTTTCGAATTACAAGAGTTCTGAAAATGCTTAGCAAGAAGCAAGGTAATGGCATTATCGGCAAGATAATGCCATATGTTGCAATAGCAGTAGGCTATAAAGGCGTTCTTATTATTTTTGAAGGATATGATTGGTGGCCTAAAATAGAGAATATGAATACCGCTGTTAGTGTTATTGGTTTTTCACTGGCAGTTTTATTGGGCACAAAGATGAGTGTTACAAATAATAGAATATTTCAAATAGAAGATGCAGTATGTCGTGTTGTAGGATCTATGCGAGATATGCAAAGCATAGAGGCAATCCGACCTGCAATGAAAAAATGGAGTATATTGCTATACAAGACCTTAAAACATCCTCAGATTGACAAGGGTGAAGCGGTTGATAAAATGCGCTCTGAGACGGATTCTTTTGAAGTTGTTTTGGAGAGTAATGGCGTAGGGGGTCCAAATACTGCAGGATTTCATAGAGATGTGTCGTTTCTTTTACACAGAGTGTTGGCTAAAACCCCTGCTGTATATGATGGTTTTTTGAGAATTGTTATTACACTATATATATTAGTGTTAATTTTTATTGTTCCGGGTATTGGTGGGTTGGTATTAACAGTTCTTATGGTGTATGTTCTTGGAGGAATGTACTTTTTAATTGAAGATATGGATAACCCGCTAAGCTATGAAGAAGACTCATTTATTGATGTTAGGTTGGATGCGCTAGAGTTTTTTAATAAATAAACTTAAGTGTGGCAGTGTCTTTTTACTGGTTTAAAAACTCATATATTATGTTAGTTAAATAGTGATTTTAATCATTAATAATATTTCCATAAGTATCAAGATATTTTCCTTGTGAAATAGTTATTATTTCGTATATTTGAAATATAAGGTATATGCAATAAGCACTAATAGATATATAACTTATTCCACCCAGATAAAACAAATCAGTGAATATTACCCCTGTTAACAATGCAAACACGCTTATGCCAATTTTTATATAGTCGGTTATTATTCTTTGAATAGGTAGTAGGGTCATAATACCTAGTATAGACATTATAAGCATATCTTTTTTCTTTCTAGGGGTTACTGTTGATGTGTTGCTAATCTCAAATACAGGACTCTCTAAAGCCAATACTTTTGTGTTAATTTCAATATCCTGGTCAGTAATATTTTTATTTGTTATTAATGGAATTTTATAATCATGAGTATCCCCGCTTTCAATAGAATCTATATCTATTGAATATTTTTTGTCAGAGTTTTCATAATAAATACTACCAGCGTTAATTATTGAAATTATCCTAACTCCTTTATAGCTTATCTTGCTGTTATTTGTGACTTTAAGGTTTATACAGGTTTCTTTATTTGGGTAAAGGTGTTTTGGAAAAATATCAGTACATGATGCTGTTACTGGCAATGTTATCGTTTGATTTATTTTATTAGTTCGATAATTTTTACAAATACTTGGAAAATCAATGCTTGAGTCAATTTTTAGCTGGTCTCCATTTGCAGAAGATGGTGAAACATTTGCGTCTAAAATGCTTTCGTATATAGATCCAGATGTAATTTCTGGTAAATTTATTTCAAATTTACTAGGATTTAACTTATCGGATACTATAGTTAGACTTGCACCTTCTGGAAATTTCATTCCACCAGTGTTTTCAATAATAATCTGAATCGCTATCTTTTCACCTGGAGCCAAAACCCCATCAGAAAAGTTTCCGTCTTCAACAATATCTATGTTGTAATTTATCTCATAAGGGCTACTAAATATTTCATTGTTGCTTTTATTTTTTATAATGTATTTTATATCTCCGGGATTTCCGATACATCCAGAACGCCCAGTTTTTCCAGTTTTTCCAGTTTTTCCTGATGTGCCATTATGCCCACTATGTCCGTCATTCCCTTTGATTCCGTTTTTACCACCATGGATTCCGTAAGTTCTTGATCCGCCATTACCTCTAAATCCACCATTACCACCTTGACCGCTACCAGCACTACCAGCACTTCCAGCACTACCAGAACTACCAACATTTGCTCGCAACTCAATCAAAGACAGAAGCCTTGCGTCATTGGTTATGACTGTATTAAATCCGCTATTACCACCATTACCACCATTACCACCATTACCACCATTTTTTCCATTACCGCCTTTTCCAGCTTTTCCACCATTACCACCATTACCACCATTACCACCATTATTTTTTCTATCTTTTCCAGAAAAGACTTGAGACCTAGCGTCGCCACCATTACCACCTGACCCACCATTACCACCTGACCCACCATTACCACCATTACCACCATTACCACCGGACCCGCCGTCACCACCAGAAGTATCTACCAATATTAAATCTTCGGGATAAATTTCAATGGATTTAATATGATTATTACTATAATAAATCTGACTTTCTTCAAGACTTATTCTTGATTCTACATCTGAGCCGTCACTTCCAGAGGCCCCATTTTCACCGTTTCCTCCATGACTTTCAGCATTCGACCCATTCGACCCATTCGACCCACCCCTCCCTTTTGACCCGTGTTTTTTTCCAGTTTCTCCTTTTTGACCAGATGAGCCTGATTGGCCAGATATTCCGTTTATGCCACTCAATCCTTGCTGACCATTAGTTCCGTTATCACCTTTATAGATAAATTCTTTAGTAATCATATTTCCCTTATTAAATATTTAAATTGCTATTGTGATCATTTTTCGTAACGTACGTGGATTGGACGTGGAGAAGTACAGGCTTTTTGATCTGTTTTCAACTGAAATCTCTATTTGATCGGCTGAAAAGAAGTTATTGATAATGTCGATTGACATTATTGAATTTAACTTTATATTCTTATTCCTAATACCACCATCAAAATATAAGCGTTTATTGGTTAAGGTTAGTGTTCCAGAGTCTATTTCTGTTAACACATCAACTGGTTTGGATTTTCCAACAGAGCCACCATAAAAAGTTCTGGTTTTACTTCTACCGGATTTAGATTGCCCAAGAAAGACAGATTGCCGTCTACGCTCTACACGGACTTCGCTATATACAGAGTGATCTTCATAATACGCCACCTCTCCTCTTTTTAAAATGATAGAGGCAGGTATTGGTGTTAATCCAGTGGTATTTTGAGATATTTGAAGATCTTGCTGTTTTTTCTGTTTATTTGTTTGGTGTTGTGAATAGGTTGATTTTATTACTATATAACCAATAGCAAAAATAATTGCTAGGGAGATAAGGGAGTCCATAATAAGGATTGGTGTTATAAAAAATATGTATTATAGGTCAAAATAAAGTTTTTATATATTTATATATTTTCTTTTAAATTCTTCTAAGTTAATTTCATCTTGTGCCAATTTATGCATTAATTTATTAATACTGTCTGTTAGTTTGTCATTTTTTTGCAATCTTTGTTTGTTTATTTGTTCTAATTTATCAGATTCATTAATAATTTTTCTCTCCAAGCCGAGCTTTAGTTTTAAATATTTATTTTTTAGTCTTTTGTATTGTGAGAGGGTGATTGCGTTATTAGGGCTAAAAACAAATAAATTTTCCATTTGGTATTTCCAGTCTAGCATTGTTTGTGTATGCTTTTCTCCAAAGCCTGGAACTCTATCAACAGCCCATGAAGAAATATCAGAAGCTACTTGAATACCATGTATATATAGCCCTCTCTTTTTTTTTGGGCCGATTCCTTTTATTTTCCAGTCGTTAATATAGGTGCTCTGCATATAATAATTAAACTGATCGTCTTTGGCTTTGATATTTATTGTGTGCAATTCAGCGTTGTAATCTAACTTAATATTTTTATATTTTTTATAAGATGATGTTAAGTTTTTTTGTGTTGTATTAAAAGAGGTGTCATTAAAGTTGGATTCCCATTGGTTTTTCAAATTTTTCAAATTATTTTTGTTTGAAGAAATACCTTTATTTAGCTTTAGTTCAGCTGATTTAATAGTGGATAAAATTGGCAGCCTTGTGGAATTTATACGACCTACAATCTCAGATTTTATTTGTTTATTTTGAATTAGTAGCTCTACAGTTGCCTGCTTTTTTTGATTAGTATGTTCTTTCTTTTTTTTGTCTATTTTTTTGTCTTTACTAGATTTGTAAGAGAATAAAATAAACGCTAAAACTACTAGCAAAATTTGAGTAACTTGAGCTTTGATATTTAAAGAAAAATAATAGCTTGGTGCAATCGTTGTTAAAAAGAGAAAAATAGATTGAAATTTCCTACCCTTTCTTTTTTTTAATATCTTTTTTTCGTCTGCTGAAAAAAAGAGTTGGCCAGGCATTTGTGTTTTTAATTGTTTTGGTATTATTTCTTTATATGTATTTAAGATGGTAAGATTAAAAGGTTTTTCCTTGCACGGTTTAAAGAGTGAGGGAAATGTTATTTTTGTTGGTCCGGGTGAGGCAAGTGACTTTATTTTGTTAAACTCTTGATTAAAGTTAATTTTTGTAATTTTTAACGATATTGCGGACTGCGCACCATCCCAATATTTATTAATATTAAAAGACTTTTTGTAAAAGTAAGTTACCCCCTTATTTTCTAGAAGACACCACGGGCAACTTGTTAACTTATTGTAATATTTATGCGTGCTTATTGATCTGCATTTTTTTAGTTGACTTCTAAATCTATCTAAGGCTTTAATCCATTCTTTTGCTGTAGGTCTATTAAATAGAGAGCCAGATTGTGAAAATGCTTTTTCAAAAAAAGATTGTATTTCGTTAGGTAGCATGTCTACTGATATAGACTTTGGTGGCGGCTTTATTTTTAATCTTGTAGATGTGTTACTACTGTATGCGTATAAATACTTTTGAATTGATACTCTCAATTCCATATCGGAATTGCCTGAATATACACCTGAAAATGGATGCCTACCCATCATGAGAATATGAAATATTAATAATGCTAAACCAAAATTATCATGATTTTTTGTTCTTAAAACTTTCGAAAAATCTTTAGTTTTTTGTAGTTCTGGCGGGGTGAAGTTTTGTACGCCAACCCTACAAGGGTAAGTTATTTTATTATGTATTATTTGAAATGAGTCGCAATCTACAAATTTTGTAACAGTCTTATTAGAGACAAATATAAGTCCTGGATTTACATCACCAATTACATGGTTTTTGGCATGAATAGTAGCAAATGAAGCCGCAATATTACGGCAAATACTAATTAGAAATTCCCAGTCTATATTTGGATGTTTTTTCTTTCTATTGGAAGGGTTGTAGAAGTCATGTAATTTATTGTATCCAGTAATATCCGGCATAATAAATCCAATAACATCCCCTCCCTTGGTTTTATGTAGTGTATCTAATGGCCATGCCGTTACTTTTCTTAAAGAATCACTAGAACTCTCAGCCATGATTGTGATTTTATTCTGCTTCTTTTTTGGTTTTTTTTCGTGCCAAATTTTAGCTGCAGTTTTATCTGTAGATATTATTTTGTAAACATTCCCCTCGCCACCGCCACCTATTTTTTTTCCCAGTTGAACCTTGCTTCCATTTGAGTTAAAAAGAGTAGCCATTGTTGATTACGCTCGGGTTGCTAGCACCAGTGTTTTGTCGTCATCAGTGCGAGAATTTATGTTTTCACTTTGCAAGAATGATTCTAATTTTTTATCCAAATCATCGTAATTAGCGTCCTCAATTTTTCGTAAAAAATTAAACATAGAGTCAAAGAAAGGGTGGTGTGGTTTTTTTGAGGAATTTATTAAGGCTAGATTTTGTATTCCATCTGATAATACAGCTAATTCATCAATATTAGACTCTACTTTTAGCGTCCTTAATCTATCGATAGCATTTTCATCTGTGATAAAGTAAGTTGAATTTGCGTACTCTCCATTGTCTGGCCAAAATACAACACCCATTAAACCAGACTTTGACACAACTATGGCGCCATCACCTATTTGGAAAAATAACGCCTCATTGTTTGAAATAACTGCGCAAAGCAGGGTGCAGGCATATTCTCTGGTTTCCAAACCTTCTTTTTCGGCAATGAGATTTATTTCATCTCGAACTATTTTCACCCATTGAGATGCATTTTCTTCTATCATGGCAGTGCTTTGATTTTCCTCTAATGACTGAGTTATTAGGCTAACAATTGTTCCACAGGTTGTTTTAGAACCAATGCTACTATTAATCGCACTGCCAGCTCCATCAGAGACGGCAATAATCAGATGCTGTTCACCATCTTTTGTTTGTACAATATTAACTTTATGACTATCTTGACACTCTGTTTGGCTATCTAGGTGCGATGTTCCAATAGCAGAGGCTTTGATAGTTTTCCACGTCAAACTTCTGCCCACCCATTAGGACCTTGTGTAGGATCTACAAGCTTAACAGTGTCACTCGGGCTTGATTGTGATACCGATTTCATTGAATTGGACAACCACACAAACAATTCTTTAAATTGCAGGCCTTGGAGTGACAACGGCTCTCTTACACAAATTTGTTGTAAGATATCCATATTTGCACCACCTACACCAACAGCAAAGAAAGAAAATGCTTTTGATCTTTCTCCTTCTTGAACCATTGCGGCAGCATTGTGCCAATCATCTGTGGGTTCGCCATCAGTAATTAAAAATACCCATGGTCGGTAAAAAGAGATGCCATTTTGTCTGTATTCATCTTTACGTTGTTTGACCATCTCAAGCCCTTGGATGATTGCCTCACCCATTGGGGTAGCGCCACTCGCCCTGAGTGTGGGTGGGCTAAAGTTTTCGGCTGTGGTAAAGGTGTTTTCTACACTAGGGGGGCCAAAAGTTAAGATAGCAGTTTCAACGCGCTTCATAGCTATAGAGTCAGATGATAATTCTTCTTTATAGGTGCTTAGTCCGCTGTTTAATTCATTGATTGGACTTCCTTGCATTGATCCAGAGGTATCTAAAATCAGTAAACAAGGGCAGCGAGGCTCTGGATTGTCTGCAAAGTTATCTTCTCCAAATGGCATTTGGTCAAAAAAATCGTCATTCATAGTTTTTTCTCCTTTATGGAATGTTTTTATTCTTGATTGTTAGTTGCTTCGTTTCTGTTGGTAAGCGCTTCTCGATCATTTGATGAAAGGTGGTTGAACTCAAGGCACAACTCTTCTATCTTTTTTTCAAACAGAGGTTGAGTTTTAATCATATTTTTAATGTATTTATCCCTTATGTCTTGAGAGATTTTTTTATTAGAAACGTCACACCTTTGAGGAATGGAATCATCGTTACAAATTACTCGAATTTCTTGTTTTTCCGAATCTTCATTAATGATAAATTTTAATTTAGATTTAATTGTATTCTCTATTGAGTCTGAATTTGATCTTAAAAATCTAAATAGGGCGATATTCTCTTCTTTATTACCACTCACAACTAAGTGTTTCTCTACTGTAAACGCAATAAAATATGAGCTTCTATATGAAACCACGTGATAACAGCTGTCATTTATTGCATTTGCACTCCGAGTAAATATCCCGCTAGAAGTGCGATCTCCTTTTTTATCTTTAAATGCTTTACCAACTAGGTTATCAGTACGGGATATTTTATTTTTTACAAGATTCCAAAATTCTACCCTACCTCTTCTAAGGTCCAACTCTTCCTCTTGTTCACTAAATTCAGTATCTAGAGATTCAGATGTTGAATTAACACTAGTTACAGATGTTATTTTTATACAGGTCTCCATAATTTCAGTAAAAACACCACTATCATCAACTCCTATTATGTTGTCTTTAATAATGCTTAGAACTCTTGAGGTGTCAACTAGTCTTTTAGTTTGCCATTTTTTAAATCTAACAATTTTGAATAATGATTGCTCCCATTCTTCATCGAAATCAGGTGAGTTATGTTGAATTGCGAGTGATAGTTCTTTCTCTATTTCTTTATCGCCATCATGCGCACCCTTAGTGATTTTATTGACAAACTCTTCGTCCCATTCGGTGAAGTTTGGACTGGTTTGTAGTAATTGAAAAACTTTTGGAAATGATATTTGCATACAAACGAGACAAAACATAGATTCTCTAAGGGTTTTTTCAAGCTCTTTTCCTAGGCTGTTAAGTTTATTTTCTAATTTATCTATATTTTTATTAATGTTGTTGTTGCTATTTTTCTGTATATTCCAATGAATATTAATTATTGACAATGAATTAGCTAGACGTTTTAAGGCTCTAGGGTTGTTGCCAATAGTTTGTCTGATTGCCTTTACAAATTGGACAATTGGCCCGTTTTTAACGCTTTTCTTGGTGTAAAAATTTGTTTGTACTAAAATATCTTCGAGATAGGTTTGTAAGTTGTAGCTTCCCATGGGCATCATAAATGGCAGCTGAATAATTTTGTCAAAATAAGCCCTAAACTCCCACTCATTGTCTTCGGTTAATTCTCCAAATTTACTTTGTAAGCCTTTAACCACCACCTGGTAGTCAATTGCTAGTACGTATACACAATTTTCCACACTAAATATATTTTTAAGAAGCTCTAGAACTTCGACAGCATTTTTTGGATCAATTCTATCCAAATCATCTACAAAAATAACAAACCTTTCGACAGGGTTCTCTTTCCTTTTAATGATAGTGGTAATTATGTCTTCTAACGAATTTCTAAGACCTTTAATGCTATTACTTGAGCCTCCAAGTACCTCCTCTGTAACCTGTGCAGCCTTTGACCCAAGGGCAGCTTGTGCGCCAACCCTAAGTGCTCCTTTTGCAATTTGGCTAATAAACTGCTTAGCCTTTTGGGCTTTAGCAAATGAGCCGTCAATTGCAGAAATTGTGTCTACCAATTCTTCCAAAATACTTATTAGGGACTCTTCTGGGGATTTTAGGACTGAATGCTCCCAAGTATTTATCCAGATAACTCTGTATTCACCACCATACCTCTTTTTCTTTTGGTTGATTGACGCTTCTAATAAGTTATCTTGGATCATGTTGAGTAATGATGTTTTTCCACTTCCCCATTCCCCCTGAACTCCTATAGTTAAAGGTGTGCCACAATTTTGAATAAAGCTAGATAGCGCTTCAGCATAGCTTTTTGTTTCTAAAGTATCTTTAATATTTTTTTCTTTATTTTCTTTAAATGGGATATCTACTACTGAAATTTCACTCATGATTTTTATATAAAATAAGGTTTAAAATAAAACATTATACCAAGGCGTTCAAAATGATTATCAGTCAAGTATATAATTTATGTTTTTAAAATAGAATATTAGCGAGTTTTATGATAAGTTCAGCAGTAAAAGCAAGTGTTTCAGACTTGTTTAATCCAGACAATAGGTTAATTTATTTTGTGCCCAAATATCAGCGGGAATATGTGTGGGGAAAGTCTCATTGGGAGTCATTATTTGATGATATTGTTGATAACGAAAGTGAGCATTTTTTAGGATCTATTATTTGTATTGGTCATAAGCCAGATAATTCGTTAGACCCTATAAGACTTGAACTTATTGATGGCCAGCAAAGGATGACCACTTTAAGTCTTTTGCTATTAGCTCTTTATGTTCATTTGAGAAAGGTGAGTAAAGATCAAAATGATAATAGTGAAGATCTAATTGCTGAATTAATAAATTTAAAGCATAAGCTAATTTTAAAATCAGATAAAAAAACTTTAAGACTACTGCCTTCTAGTTCTGGTGAAAATCTTGATGATTTTGAATACACAGTTAAAAAAGTGCTTGGTATAGATGGTATAAAACTGAAGCCTTCACGACTTGGATTGCGTAGGATTAATTTGGCGTATAAGTATTTTTCTGAAAGATTAGGGGAGGTAAGAAAATATAATTCTGGTGAAGAAAGTATTTTTGATTTGAGTAAAACTTTAAATTTCTTAAAAAAAGTTAATTCTGCGCTTATTGTGAAGGTTGAGGTTGATAGTTTATCGGATGCCTTTACTTTATTTGAAACACTAAATCATCGTGGGACACCTTTAATGCCAGTTGATTTAATTAAGAATAGTTTTTTAAATCACCTTGAAAAAGAAAATAAAGGATCTATTGATAAAAATTATGAAAAATGGCTGAAGTTAATAAATAATTTGACAGATGATTACAAGTATCAAGAGCGTTTTTTAAGGCATTTTTATAATGCTTATAAAAATGATAAGAGTATAGCTGTTCCAAAAAAACAGAAAGCAACACGATCAAATATCATAGATATTTATACCACTCTAATAAAACTAGATGCATCCAGCTTCTTTGATAAACTTTATAATAGTTCGGAGTATTACAATAGATTAATTAATCTTGGCAATGAGAGTAACTCCAGAGAAGTAAGAAGTAGTCTTATTGATTTGTACAATATCTCAGCGGCACCTTCTTATGTTTTACTTTTGTATGTCTTTGAAAAATTACAGTTATCAGATAATCAAAAAGTAGAGTTAATAGATTACATGGTTAAGTTTTTTGTTGTGCGTCATATCACCAATACCCCGCCAACACGAGATCTTGATAATATTTTTATTGAGGTTATTTCTATGCTTCATAATAATAACGGGTATGATTTTGAATTAATTTCTAATTTTTTAAAAGAAAAAACTTCTGGATTTGATAATTTTAAAAATAAGTTGAGTGGCAGTATTTACGATGAAAATAGCGGTGCTACTAGATTTATTCTCTGCAAGATTGAAGATGCAAATGGGCAAACAAAAGAGAGGTTTGTAAATTTATGGGAGAGAGACTCTAAAAAGAAATTTATATGGACGATAGAGCATATTTTTCCACAAGGAAGCAGTATACCTAGTAGCTGGGTTGAGATGATTGCAAGTGGAGATCAAGAGTACGCTGAAAAAATCCAAGATAATTATGTTCATACGATAGGAAATCTAACTTTGACTGGGTATAACTCAAATTTAGGTAATTTATCTTTTGAAAAGAAAAGAGATAAAAAGAACAAAGAAGGGTCTTTTATTGGATATAAAAACGGATTATTTCTTAATGAAGAGCTAAAAGATTGCAATCAGTGGGATAAAAGCAGTATTAATAATAGAAGCCATACCTTAGTAGAGATGGCTATTAAGCTATTTAATATTTACAACTATGACCAAAACGTAAAATTTTAGAAATAATGTAAATGACTAAAATATGATTGTTATTTTTAATAAAATCTCTATAAAAATAGCTATTTTTAGCTAAAAATTAATAAAAATAGCTATTTTATACGGCGAAAATATAGTGCATGCCATTGAGGGTGCAAAATTTCAGAAATTTTGCAAATGGACGTAAAAAGACCTTTGTTTAGAGGTTTTTGTTAAAATTGATCTAATGATTAATTTGGATGTCGACTTTTAGTGACAAAAACTAACATTATAAAATGGCTAAAGCGTTTAATACTGCTCAGTATTTTGTTGTTTTCTGTGTATTTGAATTATTTAAACAATTTGGTAGATAATAATGGATGAGTAAGAAAAATGAGCAAAAAAGTTAATTTAACAGTATTTGCGACCGGTGGTGAATATACATTTGGTGTAATTGAAGACGAAGCAGAAAAACAAGCAATGTTGAACGCTATTGAGAATAATGAAGTTAGCAGTTTAATTTATTACACAGGCAATGATGGCAATGAGGAATCATTAAGTTCATGGAATAAGGCTAATTTATTGCATAAAAATGGTCCGTGGGTTGTTGGTGCATCCCTTATTGTTAATGGCGATAACGAGTCTTTTGACGAATTAATTGATGAATTAGAATGTACCACATTCACAAGCTCAAACCCTTGGGTGGATGGTGAGTTTAAAAAAAAGTTTTCAAATGATGCGTTGTTATGGGGGACGGAGCAAATAGAAAAGAGAATTCATTTCCCAGCAGAGCTAATATTAGCAGATGATGAAGATTTTGATGTCACTAATGTATTTATTGGATCAATGAATATGGACGAGACAATCAATGGTGCTGAAGTAGTTGATATGGTATGTTATATACCAAAAGAAGAACAAATAAAATTAATAAAAAATTATTTAGGTGAAGGTGGCAAGGATGAGATGTTGTCGGAATATATTGGTGATATGATTTTTGACCATCCAGAAATTTTAAATCCATTTACTCTAAAGGTGGGAGATATTGAGGGTAAGGGTGAAACTGAGAATGATTTTAATATTGTGACAACGTTTGATGGAGAGATTTTGTATAAAGGTGGCGAATACTAATTTAAAATACTGTGAACTATACACCTTTGCCATGGTGATGATTTATGAAGCTTGGCGAGAGATGGTTTATTAAATAATGATAAAAAAATAGGAGAAAAAAATGGATTTAGAAAGAAAGGAAGTGTACCACCACGAATCTGGCGAGATTGAGCTTGTAGAAGTATTTAACAAAGAAGGTGAACTCATCGAAAGCACAGGATACTATGAGTCAGGAGCTCTTAGTTTCGATGAAGAGCGTACTAAAGATGGTATACCAATCAAAATGACAGGATACTATGAGTCAGGTGAGGTTGAGTTTGTATCCTTATCTAACGAAGACGGTTTGCCCACCCAAGAAACACATTACTATGAAACCGGAGAGGTTAAGAGTGAAACCTTGTTCGACAAAGAGGGTATGCCAATCAAATAATAATTTACACCTAAGAGTCTAGAGTTTTTAAGGCATGAAGGTAGTGTGGATGTATATTTTAACAAGCTAACTGGAGAAGAAGTGTTTCACGGTGTAGTGAAGTGACTTGTTAAAATTGAGATTATTATTAATTTGGATTTTGATTTTTAGTGACAAAAACTAACATCATAAAATGGCTAAAACGCTTAATACTACTCAGTATTTTGTTGTTTGCTGTGTATTTGAATTATTTAAATAATTTGGTAAGAGCGGAGTTTTCAAAACCACTAACATCGATTCACTCTACGTTGTCATTAGAGCAACACCCTAAGCCATTGTTAAATATGTTGTTACTAGTAGAAGATCAATCTTTCTTTGAGCATCCGGGTGTAGATTTTAAAGAAATTGCCAGGGTGTTGCGTGATTATTGGCTGTATGACAAACCCATTCGAGGGGCGAGTACATTGACCCAGCAACTGATTAAGAACACGTTACTCAACAGAGAACAAACTATAAGTCGTAAGTTTAATGAGGCGTTGATGGCATTATTGCTTGAAGTTGCTTTTGATAAAGACTTTATTCTTAATCGTTATATGAATACGGTATATCTTGCACAACAAGGTAATACCCCAATCTATGGGTTTG
>DUAL01000238.1 GCA_012960835.1 Flavobacteriales bacterium
TTTGGAGCAGAAAGGAGTTTTTACTAAAAAAACTTCTGAGCAATTTTATGATGAAAAAAATAAACAGTTTTTAGCAGACCGATACATTAGTGGAGAGTGTCCAAAGTGTAATGAAAGGGATGCATATGGCGACCAATGTGAAAAATGTGGCTCGACTCTAAGCCCAAATGAATTAATAAATCCTAAATCAACTTTAAGCGGAAATACGCCAGTAAAAAAGGAAACTACCCATTGGTATTTGCCAATGCAAGACCATGAAAACTGGTTAAAACCATGGATAGAAGATGGGATATTGAATGGGGAAAATCACCATGATGCAAAGGCATGGAGAAGTCAAGTAATAGGGCAGTGCAAATCATGGATTGATGGCGGATTACAAGCCCGTGCCATGACGCGTGATTTGGAATGGGGCGTAAAAGTTCCTGTAAAAGGTGGTGATGGGAAAGTACTTTATGTATGGCTGGATGCTCCTATTGGTTATATCTCGGCTACCAAACAATGGGCTACTGACAATGGTAAAAACTGGGAAGATTACTGGAAATCGGAAGAAACTGAACTTATACATTTTATTGGAAAGGATAATATTGTTTTTCACTGTATTATTTTTCCAATTATTCTAAAA
Organism: Flavobacteriales bacterium; assembly: GCA_012960835.1. Lineage (GTDB taxonomy): Bacteria > Bacteroidota > Bacteroidia > Flavobacteriales > BACL11 > DUAL01. The sequence goes on from DUAL01000238.1 coordinate 623, forward strand.
GCACACGAGAATTTTATTCTTCCAACAAATGTTCCTGCAAATGAATTCTTGAATCTGGAAGGAGAGAAACTATCTACTTCAAGAAATTGGGCAATATGGTTGCACGAGTATCTTGAAGATTTTAAAGGACAAGCAGATGCTCTTAGATATGCCCTTTGCTCTACTGCCCCTGAAAGTAAAGACACTGATTTCACTTGGGCAGATTTTCAGGCAAGAAATAACAATGAGCTTGTAGCGATTTTTGGTAATTTTATTAATCGTGTGGTGGTGCTGACTAATAAATATTGGGATGGAGTTGTTCCTTCTCAAAATAATTTAGACTCATACGACAAAGAAGTATTGGAAAAACTTGCTACTTTCCCAAATAAAATTGGTGAGTCAATTGAGAAGTTTCGATTCCGTGAGGCCCTTGCTGAGTTAATGAATTTAGCAAGACTTGGAAATAAATATTTAGCTGATACTGAGCCCTGGAAATTGAAAAATACAGATGAAAAAAGAACAGAAACGATAATTAATATTGCTATGCAAATTGCAGCATCATTAGCAATTCTTTCAGAACCGTTTATGCCTTTTTCGTCTAGTAAATTAAAAGATATTTTAACACTTAAGGATGTTAGTTGGAATGATGCTGGAAGTATTATAATTACTGAAAATCATCAGATAAATAAAGCAACTCATTTGTTTGAAAAGATTGAAGATGAGAAAATTGAGGAGCAAAGAGCAAAACTAAAAGCATAAAAATTGTTATGCAAGCATAATAAATATTATATTAGCAAATTAAAATTTTTATCATGAAAAAATTATACTTTTTAGCAGTAGCGCTTTTAGCAACTACTTTTGTAATGGCGCAATGCAATGGGCGCTATCAAACTGAAATTTTTACAAGTACTGATGTTGCAACTGTAAATTATTCAGATGTTTACACAGGTTTAGAGCATAGAATGGATATTTACACAGCAACTGGCGATACAGTTAGTAATCGCCCGGTTATTTTTTATCTACATGGAGGTTCGTTTTATAGTGGTGATAAATCAATGACCGATTGTATTGATTTTTGCAATGCTTTTGCAAAAAGAGGATATGTGGCGGTTTCCTTAAATTATCGGCTGGCAAATATTATTTCTTTTTTATCAAGCAATGCTGAACAATATAAAGCAGTGTTAAGGGGAGTGGCAGATTTAAAGGCAGGGATTAGGTTTTTGAGAAAGGACTTTTTAAATGGAGATACTTATGGAGTAGATCCAAATACTATTTTTATTGGCGGCTATTCAGCTGGGGCAGTTGCTGCAATTCATTGTGCTTTTATTGACACAATATCTGATTTATCCTCTACTGTTCAGGCATTAATGCCTGCTATCGGGGGTACATTAGAAGGAGATGCCGGAAATGATGGCTATTCATCAGAGGTTACGGCTATATTTAGTTTTGCTGGAGGAATTAACGACTTAAATTGGATAGATGCAAATGATGAGCCAATGGTAAGTTGCCAAGGAACTGCTGACCAAACTGTAAATTATAATTGTGGCCCTGGCTTGAACAATCCTGCTATTTTAAACCTTTGCGGTTCTGCACAGATGCACGCAAGATCGGATAGCGTTGGCCTTTTGAATTCTCATTTAAGTTTTTCAGGAACAGATCATTTGTGGGCTGCATCAGGAAATTCTAATAACAAATTTATACAAGCAATAACTTTTACTAGTGACTTTTTGTATAATCTTTTACCATGTAATCAAACCACTTCTATTACTACAATTTCCAAAAATGAAAAAACGCTTATTCGCATTATAGATGTTTTAGGGAGAAAAGCAACACCAACTTATAACGCCCCACTGTTTTATATTTATGATGACGGCACAGTGGAGAAAAAATTAATTGTACAATAATTAGAAGCCCCATAGTTCAATGGATAGAATAGAAGTTTCCTAAACTTTAGATCCAAGTTCGATTCTTGGTGGGGCTACATATTTATTATATTTACCGAAAATTTTTATGAAAAACAGACTATGGCTACTGATATTAATAGGATTAGCAATTACTTTTTTGGGAGTGGTTACCAAAAAGTTCTTTTTCCTATTATTAATTTTACCTCTTGGGTTATTCTACAAAAAAGATAAGGAATGAACCCCCTTTTACTTATACTATTTTGCTTGCCAATGCTTGCCTCTGGGCAGAATGCTAATATTATTGGAGATTGGCACAATGCAGAAAAAGATGCTGTGATTACAATTTTTGAGGAGAAAGCAAATTCAAATGAGAAGGCTACAATTGCCGGAAAAATAAGTTGGATGAAAGATCCTTTAGATGGAAAAGGAAATCCGAAAACGGATAATTTAAATCCGGATAAAAAATTACAAAAACGAAAACGATTAGGAATGAGAATCCTTTATGGCTTTATTTATCAAGGAGGTAATGTTTGGGAAAATGGGAAAGTGTACGATCCTAAAAAAGGAAAAACTTATGGAGGAGAAATTACCTTAACAAGCGAAAATAAATTAGATTTAAAAGGGCATTTACTATGGTTTCCACTTATTGGAAGAAGTTCCACTTGGACTAGAAAAATTAATTGAGTATGCTAAATAAAAAAACATGCGTGCCTTGTAAAGGAGGTATTCCTCCACTTACCGCCAAAAAGATTGCTCCTTTTTTAAAGGAGCTAAGTGTAGGCTGGACATTGATAGAAAACAAGCAAATTGAGAAAAGCTATACTTTCCCTACTTATTTGGAAGGGATTGCTTTTTGTAATAAAGTGGCAGAACTATCAGAAGCAGAAGGGCATCATCCTTTTATTCATATCAATTACAAAGAGGTGAAAATTATTCTCTTTACCCACAAAATAAATGGCTTGCACGAAAATGATTTCATAGTCGCTTCCAAATGCGATTTACTGATTTAATACCATTGTGTGTTTTTATGGAAAAGAGAAAACATGTTATTCTGCAAAAATTATTAAACAGTAATTCTATTCCAAAATAAGTTTTTTCTCTACCGTGCCATCATCATAAATGTAGAATAAAGGAGTGTTGGAGGTTGGTTTCGTAGGTTCGCCTAAAACATTTGTTATTTTTAGAAGCGTTTTACTTTTATTATTCGATATAGGAACTATAGCTGAAGTATTTTCAATTATTAAATTCAGATGAGCTATGCTATCACAATTTACTGAATTTGTCAACAAAAATGTATAATCTCCGGATGTTGTTAAATTCAAACCATTCCATACTATACTAGTAACTGTAATTAAAGTATCGAATGATGTATGAGGAAAACAATGAATATAAAATTCATATTCTGCTCTTTCAGGATTAAGCGCTAGCGCATCATTATTTTCTGCTCGTATATAAAATTTTACATCATTACCCGAACTCTGAAAAGGTAAAGTAGCGGTAAAAATGTTATCCCCTGCTAGCGCATCTCCATTTAGCCCATCATCTAACATAGCAAAAGATTGAAATTTGGAATTATACTTACTTTCAGTTGCCATCAATTCTACAGTATTGGCATTTACAACTTCAGCTGTTACCAAACTATTATTTATCGCAACATTATTTATGGTGGGCGGAATTAGTGAGATTTCTGGATGAGATAATAAATATGCCTTTCTTCCATCAATGGTTTCCATTATTCCTCCGTTTCTCCACCAAAAGCCAATATGATTCTCCGCATTATCATAGTATTCAGATGTAGTGTATTGTCTATATTGGTCAGAGTCTACAGCATTATGTGCTAAGGATTGTAAAGCGTTAATACTCCCTCTAATTATTGATGTATCTAACGATTCGTTAATAACAGTTCTTAAATGGGCAGTATATTGTTTTCTATAAAAAGGATCATTTAAGAGGTTATATGCAAGAGGCCTATCCCCTTGTGTGCTCGTATAATAAGGATCTCTTTGATATAAAGTTGTAGGACTGGTAAAGCCTAATATTGCACCTAGAAAGCTATTATCTAAATCCCATGGAATCATTTGGAAAAGCCCATCCCCAGTTTGATACAAATAATAATTATGGATATAATATCCGTTATAAGTATCTAAATTAGAAATTACACTATTTACAGCAAAAGCCCATAGCACTCTATCAACATTTAGAACACTATCAATTTCATTAAAATTAAAATTTAATGTATATATAAAATCTAGGAGATTTCCCCATCCGTTATCAGATTTTATTGTATAATCATCATAATAATCTGTACTATCAATACCAAGCCATTTTAAATCAGGCCTTCCTCCTGCTGGCGCGCCAGCTGTGTCACAAAACATACCACTGGGATCACATTTAAATAATGATCCTGACTTTTCATTAAAATGCTTATCTAAGAATTGCTTATTTATGGATTCTGTATTCACATAGACACCCAAATAATTTCCTTGTACATGAAGTTTAGTTAAATTAACTTCAGCAGATGGCAGATATTTACGATATATTTTTGCTGCAGTAAATTCTTTTGCAAATGTTGGATCCATCCAAGCATTAGCTAGTTTTATTTTTTTATAGTCCAATAATTTTTGTCCAGATATCCAATAATTCATATCAATATTAAAAGGGACTTTAGGATTCCCATTATCATTTGGCAAACAAAAAGTAGAATTTCCTTTGTAGCGCACTCCGGCGCTATCAAGAGATACCCCATTTATTGTAACTGTAGCTGGGATGCGTGATGAAGGACTTGTAAAAAAAGAATTTACCAATACATTATGATAATTAGGATCTTGAAAATTAACATATATATCTCTTAGAGAATCTTTATCAAATAATCCTCCAGGGCTATCATATAAATATTGAGGATTGTAAATGCTTTGGCTAAACGATAAGAAGTAGCAAAAAGTAAAAATAAAAAGAAGGGCTTTCTTCATTTGTTTTTTTGGTAAAGATAATAATTTTACATTTACACTTCATTAGTTTTTAGGATATGGCAGAACACAATACAAAAGGAGAGCAGGGCGAACAAATTGCACAAAACTATTTGACGGATTTGGGCTATATTATTTTAGAAAGAAATTGGCGATTTCAAAAAGCAGAGGTGGATATTATCGCAAAAGAGGGAGATTTTTTAGTTTTTGTAGAAGTAAAATGTCGTTCCACAGATACCTTTGGAGAACCCCAAACTTTTATTTCAGAGAAAAAACAATCACTTTTAAAAGATGCAGCTGAGGGCTATGTGGAGCAAAAGAGCATGGATAATGAAATTCGATTTGATGTTATAGGGATAATTCTGAGCAGACAAAAAACTAAAATTGAGCACTTTAAAGACGCTTTTTAACTCCTTTCATTTCCTATCTTTGCAAAAATATTTATAATGGAAAGAAAAGATAAATCAACATTCAGAAAAAGACAAAGAGCAAAAAAGAAACAAGAAGATGGCTTAATACGACTAAACAGATACATTGCAAAAGCGGGCATTTGTAGCCGTAGGGAAGCAGATAAATTCATAGAAGCAGGTGTGGTAAAGGTAAACGGAAAAGTAATTACCCAAATGGGGTATAAACTGCAACCAACAGATGAGGTAAAATTTAATGATGCCAGAATAAAATCGGAAACTACAAGGTATTTGCTGCTGAACAAACCAAAGAATTATAGTGGAAGAATGGATGATGTCACCAAGAAAAGAACGGTTCGGGAGTTAATAGTTGGGGCCTGCAAGGAAATTATTACGCCAATTGGGCGTTTGGGCAAAAACTCAACTGGATTACTGCTTTTCACCAATGATGATCAGCTAGCCAAAAAACTATCTAATCCTCAAAAAAGAATCAAAGAAATTTATCATTTGGAACTAGATAAAAACCTAAAATCAATTGATTTAAAAAAGGTTCAAGACGGACTTATAATTGGAGGTAAAAAGACTGCTGTCGACTTGGTTTCTTATATAAATGGAAAAGATAAAAATGAAGTTGGTCTTGAAATATCGGTGGGGGGGATTAAAATGGTAAACCTAATTTTTGAGAAAATTGGCTATAAAGTTTCCAGAATTGATCGGGTATTTTTTGGGGGATTAAGCAAAAAGGACTTACCAAGAAAACGATACAGATTTTTAACTAATCAGGAGGTTAACCTTTTAAAAAGACTATAATATTTATATGAGTTTGCTCCAAAAATTCGTTATTCCTATTATATTTTGCCTTTGTAATGAAATGGATTAAAAAAATAATTAGCATTATTTTCTTGGTAGTGTTCTCTGTAATACTGCTTGGCATTGGCTTTACTTTTTTGTATGGCGAAAAAATTGAGCAACTAATGCTAAAAAATATTAAAGAAAAATTGATTACTGAAATAGAAGTAAAAGAGATAATTTTTTCAGTTTTTGAAAATTTTCCTTACGCCTCTGTTAAACTTACAGATGTGCTAATAATGGAAAAAGAGCCAAATATAAACGACACCTTATTGTATGCCCAACAGGGGTATTTGCAATTCAATATTTTTAATTTGCTTTCTGAAAATCAGCACATCAATAAAATAGTTTTAGTTGGTAGCAAGCTACATATTAAGTATGATATAAACGGCCTTGCGAATTATAAAATTTTCAAACCCCAAGAGGAGAATCAAAAAAAAGTACGTATAGAACAAATTTATTTTAAAGAGTCCAGTCTTAGCTATTCTCACCTAAAAAAAAAGGTTGCTATTGGGGCAAAAACAGGCATAGTGTTAGTGCAATTTGAGCAGGAAAAACCATCTAACTTTTTGGTAAAAGGGGGTATGTTTATGCAAAATTTATTGATAGGTAATACAGACTATATCCAGAAAAAAAACACAAAAATTGATGCAAATTTTGCCATTTCAGACAGCATATTCTTCATCCAAAATTCTAATATTTTTATTGAAGATGTGCAATTTAAATTGGATGGTGAGATAAAAGGAAAGCGTGTAAATTTGAATATTTCAGCAGATAATCAAAGATTGAAAAGCGTGCTTATGCACATGCCCGAAAAGTTCAAATCTGTGTGCAGTTCATTTTTAGCTGCTGGGGATTTAAGTTGCAAAGGGCTCATAAATGGCGTGATAAGCAAAACGGAAAGTCCCCATTTTAATATGGATTTTTCTATAACAAAAGGACTTTTCAATTTGAAAGAAAATCCTTTTAAACTTACAGCAGTTTCCCTTAGTGGGAATATCGACAATGGCAAAAGCAATAATTTTGAAAGCACTATAATAAAGGCAGAAAAATGCAGTGCCAAAACAGGAAACGGAACACTAGCAGCTTCTTTTATGGTGAGCAATTTAAACAACTATTATCTTAGCATAGATATCAATTCTAATCTGGATTTGGCAGAGGTAAATCACCAGTTTAATAGCACGCCATTTTTTAATATGAAAGGTACACTTATTGCAAAAACAAAATACAATGGACTTTTGTCTTTTTCAGAAAAAATGAAAGACAATTTTCTTTCATCAATTCATCAAAGCGATTTACAATTAAAAGATGTAGAATTTCAGTATAAAAAATTTCCATTACTATTTGGTATTCCTGCAATGAGCTGTCAAATAAAGGATAACAAAATAATTATAGAAAATAGTGAGATTACCATATCCGATAGCGACATTAAATTTGACGGAACAATTACAAATTTTATTCCTTATCTTTTGGCTGCCGTACCTAAAATAGTAGTGGAAGGAAATATGCAATCGGTATATGTAAAATTTGATGAGCTGATGACACTTAAAGAAATGTCGGAAGGAAAATCAACTTCTACCCTGCCAAATTGGATTGAAGTAAATTTAAAAACAAATATTCAACAACTCAGTTATCAGTATTTTGTTGCTGAAAATATTGATGCCAAGATTGAATACAGCAATTATACTTTAAAGGCAAAGGATGTAAAAATGAATACTTTAAATGGAGAAATTACAGGGGAAGTAAAATTTCACGAAAGGCCTTACAATTATCTTAAATTGTTTACATCAGCTCATTTGGGAAAAATAAATATCAGAAATTTGTTTTCTGCTTTTCAAAATTTTGGACAAGAATTCATTCAGGATAAACATATAAAAGGGGAGGGCACAGCCGATATTCAATTGCAATCGAGCTGGAATCCTGGCTTTGAATTTGATCCAAACAAATTACGGTTGAGCTCACACTTAATAATAAATAAAGGAGAATTGGTAGAATTTTCGCCACTTCTGAGTTTATCTTCTTATGTTAGCGTTGAAGAATTAAAAAATGTAAAATTCTCGACACTTGAAAACAATATCAGAATTGAACACAATAACATCAATATTCCATCCATGGAAATAAAATCAACTGCACTTAGCGTGTTTATTTCAGGCACGCATAGTTTTGATAATGAGATTGATTACCAAGTTAGATTGTTGCTTTCAGAGCTGATTTCAAAGAAAGCTAGAAGTAAAAATAAAAATTTAGATAATGAGCTTGGAGTTGTAAAAGATGATGGGCTTGGGCGTACAACTTTGTATCTCAGAATGGACGGAACAGTAGATAATCCGAATATTTATTTTGATAAAATAAAGATAAAAGAAAAGATAAAAACGGAAGTAAAAAAGCAAGCAGAAGAAATAAAAACGATAATAAAAGAGGATGTCTTAAATCAAAAATCTGACAGTACTAAGCCCCAAGAAGAAAAATCGCCAGATATTATTTTGGAATGGAAAGATGAAGGATAAAAAATAAAAAAGATGAATATTTATAACAGAAAAAAAACTTGGAAATTTTGGCTTTTAATTTTTGCCATTATCATTGGGATTTCATCCCTTTTTATCACTAATTCTTTGGTAAAATCATTGGCTTATGAAGAAAAAAAGAAAATAGAAATATGGGCTTATGCAACCAATCAAATGGTGAATATTTCAGATGACGGAAACTTTTCCTTGGCCATAAAAGTGATGGAATCCAATGAAAACATCCCCATTATTTTAGCAGATGAAAACGACAGTATTCTCAACTACAGAAACTTAAATCCTATAAGCGAAATAACAGATGAATATTTGCAAAAGCAACTTGCCATAATGAAGCAACAAAATGAGCCAATTGAAATTCAAGTTTTTGAGGAGTATAAGCAACTTCTTTATTATAAAGATTCCATTTTACTTACGCGTTTGCGTTATTATCCTATGTTTCAACTCGGGCTTATTACGCTTTTTATGTTTATTGCCTATTTAGCATTTAGTTCGGCTAGAAAAGCAGAACAAAACCAAGTGTGGGCAGGTATGGCCAAAGAAACTGCACACCAATTAGGCACACCCCTTTCTTCCCTTATGGCTTGGGTGGAACTTCTTAAATCCAAAGCAGAAACCAAAGATATGGTATTGGAAATGGAAAAGGATGTTGCTCGGCTGGAAACCATTACCGATCGTTTTTCAAAAATTGGTTCAAAGCCAACTTTGGAAAATAAGAATATTGTGAAAGTAGTAGAAGAAGCAACTAATTATTTAAAATCACGCCTGCCCGAAAAAGTAATAATAGAAGTATATTCTGAAAAACCATCCATTATAGTTCCTGTATCTGTTGTTTTGCTTAATTGGGTAATAGAAAATATTTGTAAAAATGCAGTGGATGCCATGAAGGGTGAGGGGCTAATTAAAATTGAAATGGAGCAAGATGAAACCTATGTAAAAATCCACATTAAGGATACAGGAAAAGGTATTGAGCCAGGGTTAATGAATTCGATTTTTAAACCTGGGGTGACTTCCAAAAAAAGAGGTTGGGGCTTGGGGCTTTCCCTTTCCAAAAGAATAATTCAAGAATACCACAAGGGAAGAATTTATGTAAAAAGTTCAGTAGAAGGAGAAGGGACTACTTTCTCTATTTTGATTCCGAAAAAATCATAACCCACAACTTCCCAAATTATTTTTATTGAGGTAATTTTGATGATATTCCTCTGCTCTGTAAAATTTTTCTGCTGAAGTTATTTGGGTAACTATTTCCTTTTTCCACTTTTCTTTTTGCTCAAACAATGATGTTTCTGCAACTTCTTTTTGTGTATTATTTTGATAAAAAATAACGGAACGATATTGCGTTCCAACATCCAGCCCTTGCTGATTTAAAGTGGTAGGATTATGATTTGACCAAAACACTTTCAGTAAGTCAGAATAGGAAATAATTTCAGAATTAAAATACAAATGCACCACCTCTGCATGATTGGTATTCCCTTTGCAAATATCATGATAAGTAGGGTTTAAAGTATTACCTCCCATATAGCCAACACTTGCAAGACAAACTCCTTTTGTTTCTCTAAAAGTTTTTCCCACATGCCAGAAACAGCCCCCCCCAAAAGTTGCTACTTCCAAATTGTTGTGGGCTATAAATTTAATGCTTAAAGAATTTACACAATGGCGCGTATTTTTTGCTGTGATTTGCTCTCCTTCAAATACATGCCCTAAATGGCCATCACATTTTTTGCAACATATTTCCGTTCTAATTCTACCTCCACTTAAATCTTTATTTTTTTTTATGGAACCTTTCATCCCCTCATCAAAAGATGGCCAACCACAGCCAGAATTAAATTTACTATTGGACTCATAAAGCGGATTTTCACAAGCCCTGCATACAAAAATTCCCGCTTCAAAAAAATCATTGTATTCCCCAGAAAAAGGAGCTTCCGTTCCTTTATCTTTTAAAATATGTTTTTCTTCCGAGCTAAGATGTGAGAAATAATCGTTTTCCATATTTTAGATTTGTACAAAAATAAAAAAAGCACCCAAATTGGATGTTTTTCTTTTTGCTAACCCTTATTATTTAGAAAGTTAAAGCCCCCTTTTCTGATTGATACACATAGTTAAATGTGTAAAAACCACCATAATCAGTCATAAAATTTGGATTAGGGCTATCATAAAAATAGGTAATTTCAATCTTAGCATATTTGTTGTCATGAGTTCTAAAAACTAATATCTTACCAGCTATTGGAGATATTTTATGCCATGTTGGCGAAACGGGGTCTTTATCATATACACACCAACCCATTTCCATGTAGCCCATGTCATCAATTATTGCAGTTCCATTTTGACTGTCCTGAGCTAAAAGAGATGTATCTATACTTGCAATATTAGCCATAGTACCATCAATAATATATACCGCAGCATTACCTTCTCTGCTTGGCTGAGAACTATCAGATGATGCCCCTCCATTTACAATAATACTAGTAGATCTAAATGCTACATCCCAGTCATCTCCATCAACTACACCCCCCTCTGAAAAGCTAAATTTAGTATAGTTACCAGTAATAGTTGGAGGTGCTGGTGGTGGGTTTGGTGTAATTGATGCTTGAGCATCTAATTCAGTAATTGTCGCAGTTATTACTGTATCAATTGGTTCAGGACTTTCCTTTTTACATGCTGTAAACACAACTGCTAGTGTAAGCATAGATAAAACTAATTTCGTTTTCATTGTTTTTATTTTTTGTTATTATTATTTGGGGTAGTTTTTAAAATTTATTTTAAGGTTGATATAATATAATCTTCCTGAAATATTGCTAATATATTCTGGGTTGGTAAAATCAAAAATGTTTTTCACGCCCAGTTGAATAGATTTGGAAGCATTTGTATGATGGGTAATCCCAACATCACAAATGGCATAGCCATCTATAAACTCATCATAAGTGTCTAACAAATTATTTCCATTAGAATCATTAAGGGCGTATTTGCTTCTATAAGTGATGATGCTATTGATAGCTATTTTGTCATTTATTTGATAAAAAAGTTTAATATTCCCCATATGTCTGGACCGATTAAAAAGCCCAAAATAATCATTTTTCCCTAATTTGAAACTGACTAATGTTTCAGCATCTTTTGCATACACATCTCCTCCTGTTTCAAATATAGTTTTAATATCACTATCGAAAGCGAAAAGCAGTTGATAGCCCGCTTTTATTTCTAATTTAGAATTTGGGCGAAAGCGTGTATTAAACTCCATCCCCTTTGTTTCCACTTGATTTAGATTGAAATAACTAAAAACAGGCAAGGAGTTGCTTTTGTTAGCCACTAGTTGTGCCTCAATTAAATTCACTACTTCATTCTTGAAAAAATTGATGTTAAAAGATGTTTTTTCATTAACCTTAAATTTAATTCCCACATTTATATTAAGGGAAGTTTCTGATTTTAATGGAGAATTTATTTCTGAAAAAGGGATAAAAATACCTTGCAACATCCCATCATTTTCCATGGCAGTCAATTTATCAAAAGCCACTTCTCTTCCTAAAACTGTATAGCCAATTGTGGAGTTGGTAAAATCAAAATACCTTTGTCTGAAATCAGGAATTTTAAAACCAGTACCTACCGAGCCATTTATTTTCAGTTGCTTTGAAATAGGGAATCCTAAAGCTAATTTGTTAGAAATTTCAGGGGAATAATTATTATAATTATCGTACCTACTTCCTGCAATAATATCCACAACTCCAAAAGCAAGACAATCCAATTGCCCATATAAAAACTTCAAATCTTGTTGTGCGATACTAGAAAAATCTTTTCGGTCTAATTTCTCCTTTGTCATCCCAAATCCAATAATTCCATTTATTGCTTTAAAGTTGAAATTATTTCTTAATTCCGATTGCAATAGGGTGTGGTCAAAATAATTCTCATCAAATAAGCTGCCATTTTGATTTTGCAAAAACTCATCTGTTCTATAATTTGTAGTATAAATTTCCGCTTCTGTAGAAAAATTAGAATGCATCAAATATTTAATAGAAGAACCTAAATTCCATTCCTTGATTTGGCTTTGTCCTTCCAAAAGCAAATTAGATTTCTCCCCTGTGTTTTCTTGCTCTTGATTAAAATATCGCCCATTCGCTTTTAAAATTATTTTTTCTGACAAATCGTACTTTATTTTAGAGCGAAAAGAATAATTGCTAAAAGGATTAATAGTGCTCAGTAAATCAGAATCAATTAAATCGAATCCATCTGTTTTATAATAATCTATGGAGTTTGAAAGTTGCAATCCTCCTTGTTTATATTGAAAAAGCGCACTAGAATTTAAGCTATTGTTCGTGCCATATTTCATTCTCAAAAATATATTCTTTCCATCTTCTACTTGGGTTTTACTGATTAGATTAATTACTCCTCCCAATGCATTTGAACCATACAAAGAAGAGGAAGCGCCTCTAATAATTTCAATCTTTTCAATATCCGCCAAAGAAATTCTATTTAAATCCAATGCACCAAATGATCTGCCAATCATTGGGCAGCCATCTAAAAGAATGGCGATATAGGAAGCATCCAATCCCTGCATTTGCACTCCCTTAGTCCCCGTTTTGGTAGGCACACTTACAATTCCTGTTTGCTTTTCAATTACTTCATCCAATTTTGTTGCAGCAGTTTCAGCAATTTCTTTTTTATCAATTATACTTCCTGGAATGGGTAATGCATCCAATGATTTGCTTGATTTTGTAGCAGAAATGCTTACTTGTTTATGCTTTTTTTCAAAAGTAACAGAATCT
>DUAL01000239.1 GCA_012960835.1 Flavobacteriales bacterium
AAGTAAACTAGCGATTTTCTTTCTAGCATTTTCAACTACAATCTTTGATTCTCTACCATAAGAATGCACAGAAGAAGGGTTTGCAAAATGAGTTTTCATCATCTCACTCATCATGTTAATGATTTCTGGAGCCATTGGTGTAGTTGCTGCATTATCTAAAAATACCCTTGTACTCATTAAATCAATTCTTTAATTTCATTAATCATCTTCTCAGCAAAACCATTTGCTTTTTCTTCACCTTCACTTTCAGCATATATCCTAATAATTGGCTCAGTATTCGATTTTCTAAGATGTACCCAACCTTCCTCAAAATCAATTTTAAGTCCATCAATAGTAGTTATTTGTTCCTCTTTATATTTCTGCTCCAAAGTTGATAAAATATTATCTACATCAATTTCTGGAGTTAGTTGAATTTTATTCTTTGATATGAAGTAATTTGGATAAGAATCTCTTAAAGTTTTAGCCGATATTTTTCTTTCAGCAAGTTGAGTTAAAAATAGTGCTATTTCTACTAGTGCATCTCTACCATAATGTAATTCTGGGTAGATAATTCCTCCATTTCCTTCACCACCAATAATAGCATTAGTTTCTTTCATTTTTTCAACCACATTCACCTCTCCTACTGCTGATGCAACATAACTTCCGTTATGTTTAATTGTAACATCTCTCAATGCTCTTGTTGAAGATAAATTTGAAACTGTATTTCCTGGAGTTTTACTCAGTACAAAATCTGAAATTGCCACTAATGTATATTCTTCTCCAAACATACTACCATCTTCACAAACCATAGCTAGTCTATCAACATCAGGGTCAACTACAATTCCGAAATCTGCTTTTTGTTCAACTACTAATTTTGATATTTCTGTTAAATTTTCCGGTAATGGCTCAGGGTTATGAGGAAAGTCTCCGTTTGGTTCACAGAATAATTTCACACACTCAACTCCCATTTTCTCTAACAATCTTGGAATCATAAATCCTCCTGTAGAGTTAACGGCATCTACAACAACTTTAAATCCTGCAGATTTTACCAACTCAACATCAACTAAACTAAGATTTAAAACTTCTTCAATATGTTTTTCATTGTAAGAATCATCAAAAGTATACTTCCCTAAATCATCAACTTCTAAAAAAGAAAAATCTTCACTTTCGGCAACATCTAAAATCTGAACCCCATCTTCACCAGATAAGAACTCACCTTTTTCATTTAAAAGTTTTAATGCATTCCATTGTTTCGGATTATGGCTTGCAGTTAAAATAATACCTCCTGCACTTTTGTGTAATTGCACAGCAACCTCTACTGTTGGAGTTGTTGAAAGCCCAATATCTAAAACATCAAACCCACAACCAATTAAAGTGCCTGAAACAATATTACTAACCATTTCACCAGAAATACGAGCATCTCTACCAATAATAATTGTATTAGAATCACTTCCCTGATTTCTGATAAATTTAGCGTATGCTGAGGTAAATTTTACAATATCCAAAGGAGTTAAAGCATCTCCTACATTCCCTCCAATTGTACCTCTAATTCCGGAAATAGATTTGATTAGTGTCATTTATTCTAATTTTTAAGCAACAAAACTACATAATTAAATTTTTCTTATGCTTAGGATTACTATCTTTGTTTCTGATTTTTTAAAAGATGAAAAAAATATTAACACAACTTCCTGTAAGAACTAGTAATCCTAGAGAAAATGGACTTACTATGATGATGGACAAAGGGCTAAGTTTTAGACAAGCAGAAGATTTTTTAGCATCAAACATAGAGCATACCGATATTATTAAATTGGGTTTTGGAACAAGTATCATAACTCCAAATGTTGCTAATAAGATAAAACTTTACCAAGATAATGGCATGATGGTTTATGCTGGAGGAACGCTTTTTGAAGTATTCGCAATTAGAAAACAGCTTGATGATTACAAAAAATACATGGAAGATATTGGGTTAAATATGGTCGAAATATCTGATGGATCTATGCATATGGAACATGATGTAAAATGTGAAATCATCTCTGATTTTGCAAAAGATTTTAAAGTAATAAGTGAAGTTGGAAGCAAAGACGCAAGTGTTGAAATAAGCAGTGAAAATTGGCTTAAATGGATGCAGAACGAACTTTCGGCTGGAAGTTTTAAAGTAATTGGCGTGCTTTTATCAATACCATCTTTACTATCTGATTCCCAAAAGACGAACATATCTACATGGAGGTCATCTTGCAATTGTTGGAGGACATCTACAATTGGTTGCTCATCCCAAGAAACGGATAAATCTGAGTACAGGAGCGTGCCAAGTATTTTTGCATGCGAGTGTTGTATTGCATTTGGCGAAGCTTGAAGCATACCTGTAATAAACAACACGGTG
>DUAL01000240.1:0-793 GCA_012960835.1 Flavobacteriales bacterium
AAAAAGACAAGAGTAAAGATAAAAAAGACACCATTGAAGGCGAGTTTTGGGAGGATTGATCAAGCCCTTGGAAAGTTTTCTGGAAAGCAAACCTCTCTATTATGAGGATATTGACTATGAATACTTTCCAGATCTATGGGCGAGAATAAAAAACAATTTTGATATCTCGGCAAAAATAGTTCATATCATAGGAACTAACGGCAAAGGGTCAACTAGCACAACCTTACACAAATGCCTATCAAATAATAATATCTCTGTAGGAAGTTACAATTCGCCGGAATTATTCTCATATAGAGATATGTACACTATAAATGGTGCACTACTGAATAAGTCAGATCTTCAAATGGCGCATGAATTTCTCCAGAAAATTATTCCATATAAAGACATGCAAAAAATAAGCAGGTTCGAATATACCACATTACTGGCATTCAAAGTTTTTCAAAATTGTGAATTTATGATTTTAGAGGCTGGACTTGGAGGTGAGTATGATGCAACCAATGTCTTGAAAAAAGAATTATCTATTGTCACGCCTATCGATATAGATCATATTAAATTTTTAGGAAATACTGTAGAAGACATAACCAAAACTAAACTAAGAAGTATTAAAAATAAATTAGTTTCAGCCAAACAAGTGCACGCAATTACAGAGGAGATTGTTGGTAATTATAAAAAAAAATATAACAAAATAGAGGCAAGCCTCACAGATGAAGATATCTTTTGCATCAAGCAGTTTGGATTAACAAACAAAATCCCTAAATTTATAAGAAGAAATATAGAGTTAGGGGTCCTAGCA
>DUAL01000240.1:865-2325 GCA_012960835.1 Flavobacteriales bacterium
GAAGGCAGATTTCAAAAAGTCAGAAATAATATAATTCTAGATGTAGGCCATAACCCTATGGCTGCAAGAAAAATCTTTGAAAATATTTCAAACAATACTATATTGATTTACAATAGTTATACTGACAAAGATTATTTAGAAGTCATTGAAATCTTGTCACCGAAACTTAAAAAAATTATCTTAATAGATGTTCCTGATAAACGAGTCTGTAAAACAAAATTTCTACTAGAAAAATTTAAATCATCACCAGTTAGCGTATCTACTATGCATAAAAATTTTTGTATTTCAAATAATGAAAACTACCTAGTATTCGGCTCTTTTTCAGTAGTGAAAGAGTTTACCATTAAATTTCAAAAAGTTCAATAGCACAGAGATTATTGACGACTTAACAGAAAATCAAGAAATAAATATTTTATCTCTAACTGAGCCCGACAGAAAAAATCCAGAAAAACATGGTTTTTATCAATTTCCAAAACAAACAACTTTTGGATTTAGACAAATTCTTAGAAGAGTATTCTGCAACGGATTTTACTGGAAAAATCCAAATATTTATATAAAAATAAATAATACAAAGTTCATCATAGAAAGTCTCTCATTCTTTATTAGTACTAAAGAAGAATTAGACAAAATGGAAGAAGATGATTTGATGATTGTCATTAGCATTAGTAATAATGAAATTACTTCGTTAAATAACAAAATCTCTAATACTGATAATAAGATCTTTGATATAGTAAAAGACTCAACAATTGAATTTAAAAATAAAAAAGAAAATAAAAATTCGAATAAATTCTTTACTGATGTTTTAGGCTTTAAGCTACCTAAGGTATTTGATAAAGTTGATACTGAAAAATATGACATTAAATATGTTGATTTTATTTATGATGAAAAATACGACCTTTCATACTCAACCATGTGCAGCTTTTATTATTATGCATTCATCCTACAATATAGATTAGAAAGGAAACAGGTAGAAGCCGATGTAAGTGGTGAGAACTTTAATGAAAATTTAATCAAACAAAAAACATTTTTACTAAATCTGAACAGGTTCTTTCTGACGACCAACCGATCAGAGAGTTGCGAGGTTAAAGAATTTGCGGACAAGGTTAAGGAGCAGTTTGATCTTGTACGAAAAGTTGAACTACGCTCCAAAAATATCCAGCTCTTTGAAGAACTGGTTGTACGCAAAATCTCAGCTATTGATGACCATAGAAGCAAGGTTCTTAATCGTGCCATGACTATAGTAACTTTTTTTGGTATCCCATTAGTTCTTATTTCGACACTTATGGACTTAAATCCAACAGCAAAAGTTGTAACAGAAACTGGCAAAACAATAGATACCTTGAGATGGGTTATTTTTGCATCAATTATCCCGCTTGTTGTTATTGGGTTTCTGCAAGTATGGCATAAATTATTTTCTAAAAAACTAGACCTGTAAAATCTTGTAAAATTAGCGATTAACT
>DUAL01000241.1 GCA_012960835.1 Flavobacteriales bacterium
GTTTCCCACAATAAAAGAAAAATCTTTTTTATCCATTTTCAATCGTGTATCATCTATTATTGCCTCCCATTTATCTTCTTTTATATGAACGATTATTGGATTAAATTTCTCTTTATTAAGATTAGCTTCCACTACCTTAGCTGATTGCAGAGATATTTCATGTTCAGCAGAGTTTCCTCCTGTTATTATGGCGACTGTTTTCATCTTTATTTACTAACAGCAAAAGTAAAATATTTATTGTATTAAATATTATCTCTCTAAGGCATCATAATTTTTATATTTGTAATTCGTTTAGTTAATAAAATTAAACCATATTGGAACAAGATAAACAAGGTAAAAACGGATTTTTCACCCTATTTAAAAATAAGGTTTTCTACAAGCAATTAGCTTATGCCGTATTTGCTATGCTGCTTTGTTTTTTCCTTTGGTTAAAATATATTGATTTCTACACTTTGCATGATGAATATATTGTTTTGCCTGATTTTTATGGTGTACATATCAATGATTTAGATTCTGTTTGTCAAGAGCTTGATTTACGATATGTTATTATTGATTCGGTATTTAATAAAAAAGTAGAGAAAGGAACTATTTTAGAACAAGACCCAATAGTGGGTACAAAAGTGAAAGAAAACAGAAGAGTTTATTTTACCATTAATGCTCTGCAAAACAAGATTGTAACTTTTCCTTATATTACTGATTTGTCATTAAGGCAAGCAGTAAGGAAGTTAGAAAACTTGGGTTTGGTGGTGGGAAATTTGGAATACAAACCTGATTTGGCACGTAATGTGGTATTAAGTCAGAAAGTAAATGGGATTAAAATAAAAGCAGGGCAAGAGCTTTTTGTTGGTACTGCTGTGGATTTAGTAATTGGAAGCGGACTAAGTGATAAAACAACAACTATTCCTAATTTGATGGGGCTTACAATGCAAAAAGCACAAACAGAAATTAAGGTTGCTTCCTTAAATTTAGGTGCAGTAATTTTTAATGAGGGCATTAGTGATTCCTCTGCTGCTATGGTTTACAGGCAAAATCCGAAAGTAAATGAAAAAAGAAAAGTAAAATTAGGAACTTCAATAGATATATATCTGCAATGAGAAAAGTTTGGATTGTTATTTTGATGATGGGTGTTTTTGCTTTGCAAGCTCAAGAACATATTTCGGTTTTGGAGAGCAATCCTTTACTGCAAACAAAGCAAAAACAAATGCTAAAAATGCGAATGGCTTCTGCTGTCGCTTTGCCTTTTTTAGATGATTTTTCTTACAACTCTTATTTTCCTGATAATTTGCTTTGGGAAGATAGTGCGGTTTTTATCAATCGATCTTATCCTATAAATCCTGTTACAATTGGAGTGGCTACTTTTGATGGATTAGATGCCAATGGAATGGCTTATGATATTTCGGCTTCTACTCAAGCACAAAGAGCAGATTCCCTCACTTCCAGAGCCATTGATTTATCGGTAGTGGATTCTGCTTATTTGCTATTTTATTATCAAGCAGAAGGTTTGGGAGATAATCCGCAAACAGAGGACTCTTTGGTGTTGGAATTTTTGACAGGAGTAGATACGGCTGGCCTTCCTGTTTGGAAACATATTTGGAGTATTCCCGGACAAACTACTCAAGAATTTCAAAGGATGGAATTTAACATTGTCGGAGCTAATTATTTGCATGCTGGCTTTCGTTTTCGTTTTAGAAATTATGCAACATTATCAGGGAATTATGACCATTGGCATATCGATTATGTAAAGGTAGATGAATATTCTTCAGGACAAATTCCAGATTTGAATGATGTGGCTTTTGTATATGATAATCCTCCACTTTTAAAGCGATACCGAGAAATGCCTTGGACACATTTTGTTAATTATGAGTCGGTAGAAATGGTGGACTCTATTGATGCTTTAATTAGGAATAATGAAGCGGGTTTATCAGTTGATTATCGCTACAATATTTTTGAAAATAATTTGCTAATTGATGCATTCCCAGGTTTGGGATGGAGAAATTATAATATTCAAGATTATAGCACAATTGGAAATTTTTCACATAATCCAATTGTTTTAATAGATGATTCAAAATTCATTTCTACTCAAGCAGATACTGCAATTTTTAAGATGCAACATATAATTAAAACTACTCCTACCGACAATAAAAATAATGACACCCTCAAACATTATCAAAAATTTAATTCTCATTTTGCTTATGATGATGGAGTAGCGGAATTTGCTTACGGCATAAATGTGCAGGGGGCAAAAATGGCTTATCAATTTCATTTGAATAAAGCAGATAGTTTGCGCATTATCCAAATTTACTTTGCACCAATGCAAAATA
>DUAL01000242.1 GCA_012960835.1 Flavobacteriales bacterium
GCAAAGTTAGCAAATAAGCCCTTTTTATCTCTTGCCTTTTCTATTTTTGTAGCCAAAATAATTTACTGATGAAAATAGGTATTTTAAGAGAAGAAAAGATTCCAACAGATAAAAGAGTGCCGTTATCTCCTTATCAGTGCAAACGATTAATTGCACAATATCCATCTATTTCACTTTTTGTGCAAAGCAGTAATATCAGATGTTTCCAGGATTCTGAGTATGAAGATTTAGGCGTAAATATAGTAGAGGGTATTTCTGATTGTGATGTACTTTTAGGAATAAAAGAAGTGCCTATTGATAGTTTAATAGCTGAAAAAACCTATCTTTTTTTCTCGCATACCATGAAAAAACAAGATTACAATAGAGCACTTTTAAAAGCTTTGCTTGACAAGAAAATAAAGATGGTAGATTATGAAGCTATAAAAAACAAAAAAGGAAGGCGATTGTTTGGTTTTGGAAGATATGCTGGAATAGTTGGCGCTTATAACGGACTGCTCACTTACGGTTTGAAATCAGGACAATACAACTTAAAATCGGCTCATTTTTGCAGTAATCGGCAAGAAATGGAAGCGGAATTAATACATTTAAATTTCAATAAGGAAAAGATAATTGCAACAGGAAATGGTAGGGTAGGCAAGGGGGTTTTAGAAACTCTGCGAAAAGCAAAAATAAGGGAAGTTAGCAAAGAAGAATTTGTTAATGAAACTTTTGAAGAGGCTGTTTTTGTGCAATTAAACACCATGGATTATAACGCAAGGATTGATGGTGCTGCTTTTAATAAATTTGAGTTTTACAATCAGCCAGAATTTTACATATCATGCTTTATGGATTATGCGAAACATGCTGATATTTTCATTACCGGACATTACTATAGTGAGGGCTCTCCTTATTTGATTACAAAAGAAGATGCTAAGAAATCAGAGTTTAACATAAAAGTGGTTGCTGATATTTCTTGCGATATAAATGGACCAATCGCTTGCAACATCCGTTCTTCAGAAATTGAAAACCCAATTTACGGCTACAATCCAATTACAGAAAAGGAAGATAATTTTACAAAAAAAGGTGTAATTGCGGTAATGGCTGTGGATAATTTACCATCTGAACTACCAAAAGATTCCTCAGAAGATTTTGGGGAGAATTTAATAGAAAATTTATTTCCTCTTTTATTGGATGAAGATAATGATAGAATTATAGAAAATGCAACCATTTGCCAAAATGGCGATTTAATGCAAAATTTTGAATATTTAAGGGATTATTTAAACGGAAACTAAACTGCCTTCAAATCGGCAATCGTTTGTGCAGGGTCATCAGATTTAAAAACAAAACTTCCAGCAACCAATACATCAGCACCAGCATCCAGTAATTTTCGCGCATTTGCTGTAGTAACACCACCATCAATTTCAATTAGAAAGTTAGCATCACTCACCTTTCTTAGATGGGCTAATTGTTTCACTTTTTCAAAAGTATGTTCAATAAAAGATTGTCCTCCAAAACCAGGGTTTACCGACATAATACAAACCAAATCCAAATCATTCAACACATCAGAAAGCAAATGCACAGAAGTGTGTGGGTTTAGAGCAATTCCTGCTTTCATTCCTTCTTGCTTAATAGTTGCTAATGTTCTGTGCAAATGGTCGCAAACTTCATAATGAACGGTCAATACATTCGCTCCTATTGCGGCAAAAGTTTTAATGAATTTATCAGGATTTACAATCATCAAATGCACATCCATAGTTTTCTTAGCATAAGCATTAATCTTTTTGATAATTGGCATTCCAAAGGAGATGTTCGGAACAAAAACACCATCCATTACATCTAGGTGGAACCAATCGGCTTGACTAGAATTCACCATTTCGCAATCTCTTTGCAAATTACCAAAATCGGCTGCTAAAATGGAAGGGGCTATTTTATGGCTCATATTTTTTTGGCAAATATAAAAAAAAAGAGGGCGAAAGCCCTCTTAAAAATTTTAACCTAAATAGGTTTTTAGTATTTTACTTCTTGAAGTATGCTTTAATCGCCTCACCGCTTTTTCTTTAATTTGCCTAACTCGCTCACGAGTCAAATCAAACTTCTCTCCAATTTCTTCTAAAGTCATGGCGTGCCCTTTGTTCAGTCCAAAGTAAGAAGAAATTACATCTGCTTCTCTTGGCGTTAGGGTGTCTAATGCTCTTCTGATTTCTTTTCTTAAAGATTCCACCATAAGTTCACTATCTGGGCTTGGGCTTTCATCACTTCTTAAAACATCATACATATTACTGTCCTCTCCATCAATAAGAGGCGCATCCATAGATACATGTCTTCCGGAATTTTTTAGTGACTCTTTTACTTCTGTGATAGATAATTCAACATAATCAGCAATTTCTTCTGCTGTTGGAGGGCGTTCGAATTCTTGCTCTAACCTAGCAAAAGCCTTATTTATTTTATTTATAGATCCTATTTTATTTAAAGGCAAGCGTACAATTCTAGATTGCTCTGCTAATGCTTGTAAAATAGATTGACGAATCCACCAAACGGCATAAGAAATAAATTTGAAACCTCTTGTTTCATCAAATCTTTTAGCTGCTTTTATAAGTCCTAGGTTTCCTTCATTTATCAAATCAGGAAGAGTAAGCCCTTGGTTTTGGTACTGTTTTGATACCGAAACTACAAAACGCAAGTTTGCTTTTGTCAATTTTTCTAAGGCATTTTGGTCTCCTGCCTTTATTTTCTGTGCTAATTCTACTTCTTCTTCAGCAGTAATTAAGTCAACCCTTCCAATCTCTTGTAAATACTTATCTAGAGATGCAGTATCTCTGTTGGTAACCTGTTTGGTGATTTTTAATTGTCTCATAAAATAATTTTTAGATTAATAAACTGTGCGCTTATACGCACACATTTTAATAAGGTTACACAATTTTTTGAAAAAATTATGATTCTTTTCTTTCAGGTCTTGGAAGTAGTACTTTTCTAGATAGTTTTAGCTTACCACTTCTTTCGTCAATAGCGATAAGTTTAACCTCTATTTCCTCTCCTTCTTTTAGAACATCCTCTACTTTTTCTACTCTATCCCAATTTATTTCAGAAATATGTAAAAGTCCATCTACATTGTTAGCAATACCAACAAAAGCGCCATAAGGCATAATCGATTTAACTTTTCCTTTATAAGTTTTTCCTTCCTCAGGAACAAATGCAATTTCCTTAATTCTTGCAATTGCATTGTCAATTTTTTTCTGATCAGTTCCTAAAATCTCAACCTTTCCTTTTCCATCCACTTCTTCAATAGTAATTATAGTTTCAGTAATTTCTTGCATTTCTTGAATTACTTTTCCGCCAGGCCCAATCACACCACCAATAGTGGATTTTGGAATTTCCAATATTACAATTTTTGGAGTTTGTGGTTTAAGTTCTGTTCTTGGCTTAGAAATTACATCTGTCAATTTGCCTAAAATATGTAATCTACCATCTTTTGCTTGATTAAGAGCTTGCTCCAAGATATCATAAGATAATCCTTGTACTTTAATATCCATTTGACAAGCAGTAATTCCATCAGCAGTACCACAAACTTTAAAGTCCATATCTCCAAGATGATCTTCATCACCTAAAATGTCAGAAAGTACAGCATAGTTATTTGGGTCCTTTTCATCAGAGATTAATCCCATAGCTATTCCTGATACTGGTTTTTCAATCTTTATACCAGCATCCATAAGTGCTAAAGTACCAGCACAAACAGTTGCCATTGAAGATGATCCATTTGATTCTAAAATATCAGAAACAATTCTTACTGTGTAAGGATTATCTGCAGGAATCATCTTTTTTAATGCTCTTTGTGCTAAGTTTCCGTGTCCGATTTCTCTCCTACTTACATTAAATTTCATTCTAGCTTCTCCTGTAGAGAATGGAGGGAAATTGTAGTGTAAATAAAAGGACTCATGGCCTTGGTAAGTTACGCCATCTAATCTGTTTACATCCATTTTTGTACCGAGCGTTACAGTAGTGAGTGATTGCGTTTCACCTCTAGTGAATACTGCCGAACCGTGAGGACTTGGTAAGTAGTCAATCTCACACCAGATAGGCCTGATTTCAGTAGTTTCTCTACCGTCTAATCTTTTCCCTTCATTTAAAACTAATGCTCTAACTGCTTCTTTTTCTACATCATGGTAATATACTCCAATTAATTTAGAATCGTATTTTTCAACTTCTTCTTCTGTTAAAGAATCAATCCAATCTTGTTTTACTTGTTTAAATTTAGTTGATCTTTCATCTTTTCCTAAACCTTCAGCAGCAACTGCATAAACTTTATCGTAAGTTTCTTTTCTGACTTTTTCTCTCAAAGCTTCATCATGGGTTTCATGACAATATTCTCTTTTTGGAGAAGAAGTAGTAATTTCAGATGCTAATTCAGTTTGCATTGCACACTGAACTTTAATAGCTTCATGACCAACTTTAATAGCCTCAATCATCTCTGCTTCTGATACTTCACTCATTTCTCCTTCTACCATTGCTACACTATCAGCTGAAGCTCCAACCATAAGGTCAATATCTGCTTTTTCCATTTGAGCAGGAGATGGGTTCACTATGAATTCTTCATTTAATCGGATAACTCTAACTTCAGAAATAGGTCCGTTAAACGGAATATCTGAAATAGCAATTGCAGTTGAAGCGGCTAATGCAGCTAAACTGTCAGGAGATACTTCAGGGTCGTGTGAATTAAGTGAGATCATCACTTGTACTTCAGCATGATAATCGCTTGGGAACATAGGTCTTAAAATTCTATCTACCAATCGCATTACCAATATTTCTTGGTCGGTTGGTCTAGCTTCTCTTTTTAAGAATCCACCAGGAAATCTACCATCAGCAGCAAATTTCTCTCTATAATCAACAGTTAATGGTAAAAAATCTACTCCATCTCTAGCTTCTTTACTAGACACAACAGTGGCTAACATATGAGTTTTCCCCATTCTGATTTCTACCGAACCGTTTGCTTGTTTTGCTAATTTTCCTGTTGTGATGGTAATTTCTCTACCATCCTCTAATTTTATTATTTGTTTAATTTCGTTATATGACATTTTTCTTAATTTCTTTCTTGTGTTAATAAGTAAAAAAGGCAAAGAAATTGCCTTTTTTGTCTGTTTTATTTTCGGAGTTTCAATTCTTTGATTAACTCCCTGTAAGCAAGGATATCTTTACTTTTTAAGTAATCTAATAGTTTTCTCCTTTTTCCAACCATTAGTTGTAATGATCTTTGTGTGGAGTAGTCCTTTCGGTTTTCTTTTAAATGAGAGGTTAAATGTTTTACCCTTTCGGTGAATAGCGCAACTTGGCTAAATACTGACCCAGAATCTTTGGCATCTTTTCCAAATTTCTTAAATATTTGTTCTTTTTCTCCTGTTGTTACACGCATATTTTCCTTTTTTAATCTTTAATTTTTAATGGGTGGCAAATTTAGAAAATACTTTTGGATAAAAAAACTCTTTTAAAACAAATAAAATCAAGCTTTTATGATACGTAATATTTGGCTAATTTTGGTTTTTAGTTTTTTTCTATCTACAATCAAATCCAAGAAGCCGTGTTCTAGTAAAAACTCAGAAGTTTGGAACCCTTCCGGTAAGTCTTTTCCTATTGTTTCCTTTACTACCCTTGGACCCGCAAAGCCAATGAGAGCATTAGGTTCGGCAATATTCATATCGCCAAGCATGGAGAAAGAGGCGGTTGCCCCTCCAAAAGTGGGGTCGGTTAGCAAGGAAATATAAGGGATTTTTGCATTGCTAAGTTGAGCTAATTTAGCAGATGTTTTTGCCAATTGCATAAGTGAAAAAGCTGCTTCCATCATTCTTGCTCCACCTGATTTTGAAATGATAATCATTGGTGATTTGGTTTTTTTTGCATAGTCAATAGCTCGTGATATTTTTTCACCAACTACCGAGCCCATTGATCCGCCAATAAAATTGAAATTAAAACAGGCGATTACGATATTCTCTCCATTCATTTTACCATATGCAGAAGTCAAAGCATCTTTTAGCCCTGTTCTTTTTTGATTTTCTTTTAATCTATCATTGTATTTTTTTGCATCCTTGAATTGAAGTGGATCTTTGGATTCCATTTCAGCATCTAATTCAGTAAACTCATTTTTATCAAACAAAATTTTGAAATATTCTTTTGAGTGAATTCGGTGGTGATAATTACAATTGTTACAAACAAATAATTGTTGTTTGTGCTCCTTAGTAGTTATAATGGTTTTACACTTTGGGCAGTTGTACCACAACCCTTCAGGAGTTTCTTTTTTCTCTTTTGTGGAAGTAGTTATTCCTCCCTTTATTCTTTTAAACCAACCCATTTTTTATTAGTTATATTTATTTTGGTTCTAAGATCTGAATACCAGAATCAAATGTAGCTAAACTATTATTTTTTGCTCTTATTATAAATGCTTCCTGAGCTGCTTTTCTATTTTCATTTTTCCCTTTCCAAGTGTTTAGGGTGTCATGTTGAAGCGCTCTTCCATAGGAAAAAGTTAGATTCCAAGGCATATCTTTATGTGTTTCATTCATTTTTTTCAAATGAGAGGTTGCTAAATCCCCACTTTGTCCACCTGATAAAAAAGCAATTCCCGGCACATTTTCAGGAACATTTTCTTTTAAACAAGCATAAGTCATGTCAGCCACTTTTTCTATATCTGCCTGAACAGGACAATTAATTGCTGAAATAATCATATTGGGCTTTAAAATAATTCCCTCCAACAATACATTGTACATACTTAGTTGCTCAAAAACAATCTTAAGTGTTCTACTGGTAACATTGTTACATGTTTCAATGGTGTGCGTTCCATCCATAAGAACTTCCGGTTCAACAATTGGAACAATACCTGCTTGCTGGCACTTAGACGCATAACGCGCAAGCGAATGGGCATTGGCCTGAATACAAGCATCTGTTGGAATATCATCTCCTATGGTTATTACTGCTCTCCATTTTGCAAATCTTGCCCCTAGTTTATAGTACTCTGCCAATCTTTCGTCCAATCCATCTAAACCTGAAGTTGCTTTTTCGTTTGGAAATCCTTCCAAATTATTTGCTCCTTTGTCTACTTTTATACCTGGAATAATACCTTTTGAATTTAACAATTCAGGAAAAGGAGTTTTCTTATCACAAGTCGTGCTTTGCCTTAATGTTTCATCAAACAGTATCACACCACTAATAAAATTCTCAATTCCATCTGAAGTGAATAAGATATCTCGGTATTCATTTCTACTCTCAAAACTAGATTCAACTCCTATTGATTCAAATCTTTTTTTACATGTGGGGTTGCTTTCATCTGCTGCCAATATTCCTTTTCCTTTCAGAACTAAATTATTAGCTATTTCTTTTAGCTGATTTGAATTGCTCATTTTTTTAGATTTTAATTATTTATATTAATTAATTTTCAAGGCACAAAATTATAATAATGTTAAAACATCTGAGTTATTTTTAGAATTATTTATTATCATTGGCAATAATTCAAATCTTTTATAAATGATTAGTAAAAATCAGATAAAATTTGTTCGCTCTTTACAACTTAAAAAACACAGAGATGTTCATAATAGTTTTGTAGTGGAAGGGGAGAAAATAGTAAATGAAATTATTCAATCTGATTTTTCTGTTATTCAAATATTTGCTACTAATGGTTGGCTTTCTTCTAATACAAATATTATTGCAGAGGTAATATGTCAAATATCTGAAAAAGAACTTAAAAAAATAAGTCAGTTAAGTACGCCAAATAAGGTATTGGCTATTGTAGAAAAACCAAAATTTACCTTAAATATTGACACCATAACAAATGGGCTTACTTTGGTTTTGGATGAAATTAAAGACCCTGGAAATTTAGGAACTATAATTAGGGTGTGCGATTGGTTTGGGGTAGAAAATATAATTTGCTCTAATAATTCAGTTGATGTTTACAACCCAAAAGTATTGCAAGCAACAATGGGTTCGCTTGCAAGGGTAAAGGTGCATTATACCGATATTGAAAATGTTATCAATCAATTGCCAAATGATTTTCCAATTTATGGTGCTTGTATAGATGGAAAAAATATTTCAGATATTATAATAGAAAAAGAGGCACTTCTAATTATGGGAAATGAATCCTTTGGAATTTCGGATAAAGTCAGTTTACTTATAAAAAAGAGAATAGAAATCCCAAGAAAAAGAGAAGGGGCGGAATCGCTTAATATTGCGATTGCAACTTCCATTTTACTACACGAATTTAGGCGGTAAACTAGTTTTTACTGGGTTTTTTGTTTTTTCTATCTTAATCCTTCCCATCCGCACTCTATGTATCTATACTTTTTGTAATTAAAAATATGAAAAGTAAGATTGTTTAAAATGTAGTTCCCATTGTTTCGTCTAATTCGTTCCATTGGGTTTTGACAATCTGGACAAGAATTCAGACAAGTTTCACAAGTTTCTTTTTCCCAAAAACCTGTAAATTTCATTACAAAAAGTAAAATCACATAAGCAATTAAGACTAGAAATATCAACAGAAAACTGTCCATATTTATGTGGTTTGGTTCGTTTTGTTTACTACTCCAAAGATAAAAAAATATAATCTATTTTTTTTGTAAAAAATTGAGAATCAATAGCTTATTTATTCAAAAGTAAAAGACAGCATCCACGCATTTGTGGTCAGTTTACTGACCGATTTTGTGTAAACAGTTTCGTCCTCTGAAAGTAAGTTTAAAATGCCATAAGTGAGTTTTATTTGTGGAGAAAATTTAAAATATTCTAAATAGAAATCCATGCCAAAACCAATTTCAATTCCTAAATCATTTTTCTTCAATTTTACTAATTTCTGCCCTTCATCATCAATATCCTTTTGTGATGCAATATCCATCCCGTATTTTATCCCTCCTAGCAAATAAGTGCGGAAATTATTGTAACGCTCGGATTTATATTTTATCAGAATTGGAAAGTCGATAAAAGTAGATTCAATGGGTTTTGTTTGCATATAAATTTTTCGGTTCCCATCCAAGAAGGAATATTCAATAATTCTTTCTGAAAAAACAAGGCGTGGAAGAAATCGCAGGTCAAAAAATTTATTCAAGCGTAAATTAGAAACAATCCCTAAATTAAAACCCTTTTGGTTTTGGGATTCTAATACATACAAACTATCAAAATCAGCAATATTGGCTACTGGTTTTATCTTGAAATCCATGGTATTTATTCCCATTGTAAACCCAAAATGGATTTTTTTGTTATCGTATCTTGATAGATTTTGCAATTTAGGATGCTTTTGTGCAAAAATTTGCAAAGGAATATTTGCAATAAACAAAATAGGTAATAATATTGCTAATAATTTTTTCATTTCAGCCAAAAAACGATTTATCATTTATTTTATTGCAATGTACAGTGAAACTATTCCGAGCGTTAGGGGTAGATATTTTACTTTGCTAAAGCCTACCTCTTTCAAAATTTCTATAAATTTTTCATTTTCAGGAAAAGCATCTACCGATTCAGGCAAATAATTATAAGCCCTTTTGTCTTTTGAGATGAGTTGGCCAAAAAGTGGTAATATATGATGAAAATAGGCACTATATATTTGTTTGATAGGAAAATATTTAGGTTTAGATGGCTCCAAAATCACAACAATTCCATCTTTTTTCAGCACACGTCTCATCTCGGATAATCCTAATTGTAGGTTTTCAAAATTTCTTACGCCAAAACCAGCCGTTATAGCATCAAAACTTTCATTCTCAAAAGGCAAGTTTTCCGAATCAGCAAATTCTAATTTTATTTGCTTTTCCAATCCTTTTTTTTCTACTTTTTTTCTTCCTATTTCAAGCATATTTTTGGAGATGTCTATTCCAGTAATATGTACCCCATTTAGTTTGCTGGTTGCAATGGCAAAATCGGCTGTTCCACATGCCACATCCAATATTTTTTTAGGATTATTTGTAAGCTTGCTAATGGCTTTTTTTCGCCAATAAAAGTCCATGCCAAAAGAAAGTGTATGATTCAAAAAATCATAGCTTTTAGCAATGCTGTCAAACATTTTTGCGACTTGCAATTTCTTACTTATTTGGGAGTCTTGCTGGGGCTTTATCATTCAATTTCCTTTCCTGTCAAACTATTAACAAATAAAACATTTCCTAATTTTTCATAACCCCCAAAGGCCGCCAATTTTTGTTTTTTAACCACTTCTCTTCTGAAACCAACAATAGTTAAATCTGCTTTTTCGGAATGTTTATTTATTATAGATTTTATTCCTTCCTCTTCATTTTGCGGAATCATTTTTAAGTTTAGAGGAGAGATTGGTAGTCGCCCAGACTCAATAAATGAGAACATTCTTTTTTTGTAGTTTTCAAATTCATCTTGATTTGGGTAAATGGAGAAAACTTTAATTTTTGCATTTTTCCATTCAGGATGTGAGGAGATTATATAGCTGAGTAGAATCATCATATTTGAATTTTCATAATCTCTGGACGAAATCCAGACATGTATCTCTTCTTTTTTATTTATTTTTTCTTCATCAGTTTTGTAAATTGCTACATCAAAACCGGTTGCCTGCAAAAGTTTGAAATTGCTTAAAATCTCTGCAAACCTTTCTTTTTCACTCTCCTCAAAGGCTAATAAAATTAGGTTATTTTCCTTACCAGAAATACTTGATAATTGAATAACTTGCGCTAGTGCTGAGGTGTAAGAAGGCGAAATAATGCTATCGACATAGACATTACTTTTTGACACTTTTTCATCTTGCAATAATTGCTTTAAAACATCCTTTGATTGCTTAAATGTATCTTTGCTCAGATAACCATTTATATAATGTATGTAAGTACCGAAACCATATTTATATGAAATCCAACGGCACATATCAAAAGCAGATTTCCTTTCAAAAGATTCTTCATTAATACTGATTACAAATGGGCGCCAATGCAGATTTTCATCATCAGACCCCTTTTTCTGTATAAAAATTTGAATCTGCCTTGCAAATTGTACCAATACATCCCGAAACAGACTGACTATTTCTCTTTTATCCCCTGAACTTTTACTAATGTAATAATAGAAAAAAGTCAGAATTATAATAGATAAAATAGCAAAAGAAGTGTTCATTTTGAACATCAACCAAACCGATAATAAAGCACCAATAAGCGATATATACCAACGAGATTTGAAAGCCGGACGATATGAAGGATCGCCAGAGAAATGTTCTAAAAATGAAATGGCACAAATAGCACCATAAGTAATCATAAAGAACATGGCAATAATTTGAGCCACCGTATTAATATCACCAATAACAACAAAAAACAGAGCCAACACACAAGTAATCACAGAGGAATTGATTGGCTCGTTATCCTTTTCCCTTCCTTTTGCTGTCCAACTATTTAATTTTTTAAGTGGAAATATTTTATCAAAGCCCAATGCTTGAAGCGTTCTTGGCGCAACCATTACCGAACCCAGTGCGGAGGAGATAGAAGCACATGCTAAACCGATAGGGATTATTGGTCCCCAAATGGCAATTTTACTCATAATAAGTTGGTCTGCACCCAAGCTCTCTAAAGGAGCGGAAAGCACCAATTTAAAAGCCACCAAAACATAAACCACAATACCAATAACAGTTGCCCAAATAGTTCCTCTTGGAATAGAATATTTAGGATTTTTCAAATCGCCAGAAAGCCCTAAACCAGCAGCCATTCCTGTAAAAGCAGGAAAAATAATGGCAAAAACTAAAAAGAAATCCTCAGAATTGGCAATGGTATCTACAAAACTTACATCAGCAAAATGATAGCCATCAACAGGACTTCCTACAAAGAAAAATAGCAAGGAAACAAAAAGAATAGCTACAATCCCATAAAGTGCTTTTATGCCAATATTTGCTCCTTTTGTAAGCATTAATATTGTGAGTAATCCCATAGAAATTATACCAATCATTTTTTTATCTAATATAATATCAGCAAGAATTTGTGGCATAGTAGAATAAGTGTCTACTAAAAATAAAGCAAAAGGATAAAAAGACTCTACAAAAGCAATTATATAAAATGACACAGATATTGCTTGCGATAAATAAAGTGCAATCCCAATTGTTGCGCCAATATTTAGCCCGAACGAACGGGAGATAATATAATAAGCTCCTCCTCCTTCTACTTTTCTGTTTGTTGCTATTTCGGCAATGGCAAGTGCAGTTGGTACAATAACCAAATGACCTAAAAGGATAATACCGAGAGCTCCCATTAACCCTACATTTCCTACTGCATAGCCAAAACGCAGGAATAAAATAGCTCCCAAAATAGTCGAGATAGAAGCCATAAATACAGGAGTTGTCCCGAATTTTCCTTTTGTTTTGTTTATTTCAAGCGGCATTTAATTGGTAAAATAGGTAATTGCGTTTTTTAGAAGTCCTGTTTTTTCAATAGGAACTACACCAACCTTTTTGCACACCAAACCACCAGCCAAATTAGCAAATTGTGATAAACTCACAAAATCGACATTAGCGGCAAGGCAAAGGGCAGCTGTTGAAATAACGGTATCACCAGCTCCTGATACATCAATGATGTTTCTTTTTTCGGCCAAGGTGTGATGAAAAATATCTGCTGTTTGTATAC
Organism: Flavobacteriales bacterium; assembly: GCA_012960835.1. Taxonomy (GTDB): domain Bacteria; phylum Bacteroidota; class Bacteroidia; order Flavobacteriales; family BACL11; genus DUAL01. The sequence goes on from DUAL01000242.1 coordinate 12,549, forward strand.
AAACTCCTTTTTCAGAAAGGGTAAGTAAGATTCCCTTTGCAGTTATCATTTGCAGTAGATTTTTTGTAGCTGAGTTAATTTCTGAAATATTATTTTCGTCAAAATTGATGTTACAACCCATTTTTATTTCTTTTAAATTTGGCTTGAAAATAGCACAATTTTTGTAGGCCAGAAAGTTTTTGGTTTTCGGATCAACAATGGTAGGGATGTTTAAAGTATTTGCTTTTTTAATGATACTTTCAATCACAAAAGGCGTAAGAACACCTTTGTTATAATCTTGTAAAATAATCACAGCTACATCTTTCATATTGCTATAAACCAATTCCAAGAATTCTTGCTCCACTTTTATAGAAAAAGTATCCTCTTCATCTATTCGCAACTGATGTTTATTTTCACTGATAACCCTTGTTTTTACAGTAGTTTTTCTACTTTTTTCAGTCAAAATTCCGACAGTGGAAAGAGCTTCTTCTTTCAATAATTGCTTGAGGTGTTTGCCTCTGAAATCATCCCCAACAACTGAACACAAAACAGGAGTTGCTCCTAAGGATTTTATATTTCTGGCAACATTTCCTGCGCCACCCAATCTGTTTTCGTGTTTCTCAATTTCAACAACTGGCACTGCTGCTTCTGGTGATTGCCGTTCAATTTTACCCCACATATAAGCGTCAATCATGGCATCTCCAACAATCAATACTTTCATATTATTAAAAGAGTCAAAAAGCTGTATTATGTCCTCTTTTTTCATTTTAGCTGGGCTAATTTTTCTTTCATTCTCTTTACTGCTTCCATTAGTTTATCGTCAGCTGCTGCATAGGATATTCTGACACATTCAGGGTTACCAAAAGCAGTCCCAGAAACCAGTGCTACATGTGCTTTATTGAGCAAATACATACACAAATCATTTGCATTTTCTATTGTATTTTCTCCATCTTTTTTACCGAAATAATAAGATACATCCGGGAAAATATAAAAAGCACCTTTTGGGGTATTGCATTTTATTCCAGGAATTTCGTTTAATGCTTTAAGCATCATATCCCGCCTGCTTAAAAAAGTATTTTTCATCTTAGTAGTCACTGCTTTTGGTTCAGCTAACATGGCTGTTTCCCCAGCTTTTTGGGCAATAGCACAAGTAGCAGAAGTGATTTGACCTTGCACTTTATTACAGGCCTTTGCAATCCAAAGTGGAGCACCCATAAAACCTACTCTCCAACCCGTC
>DUAL01000243.1 GCA_012960835.1 Flavobacteriales bacterium
GAAACATCCATTAGCATGTCTGCAGCTACGGCGTTTGTTTTAACTATTGGCTCAATGACTAGTTGGGCTATCAATCACTATCTTCTTGAACCTAATGATCTTGTTTATTTAAGAACATTAACATTTATTGTGGTTATAGCTGCCGTTGTTCAATTTACGGAAATGTTAATGGAGAAGAACTTTCCTATTTTATATAAAATGCTTGGGATATTTTTACCTCTAATTACTACAAACTGCGCAGTATTAGGTATTCCATTACTAAATGCTCAGGCTAGCCATACCCTTCTTGAATCAGCTGTATTTGGTTTTGGTGGTGCGCTCGGGTTTTCATTTGTGCTTATTTTATTTGCCTCTACAAGAGAAAGATTAGAGGGAGCCAATACACCAAAACCATTTAAAGGAACTGCTATTGCAATGATCACAGCAGCTCTAATGAGCTTAGCTTTTATGGGATTTATTGGGTTAGATAGATAATGTTAACAGCAATTCTTATTGTTACTTTTCTCGCATGTATCATAGGTTTAGTACTCGGGTTTTCTTCAATCAAATTTAAAAATTCAGTTTCATTTAAATTATTTTCAGCTATTTGGTGAAATGGAATAGTTAGATCAGCATGTTCTTTGTACAGAGTGCTGCGATTTTCTAGTAGTTCTAGATATGATTTAGCTAAGTCGTTATCTTTGTAATTATCTTTCCAAATTAATGGTTTGGGATGAGCAATGAAGTTCTCATACATTTCTTTTTTCATTTCTTCAGGTGTTTCTAAATAAATAACTAATGAATGTTTTTTTAGGTCTTCTAAAATATTACTTTCAATATGAACAATACTTCCAGTTGTGTCTATTACGATATTTTGATTTTCGGCGCTGATGTTTTGAAAGATTTCATTCATTGTCTCTTTCTCTAGTTTTAAATACTGTGCTTCATTTTTTTTGAATTGTTTTTCGTGAGGTTGGCCAAGCCACTTAGCTACATCTTCTATTCCTTGGGAGCCTCTTTCTTTTAGTTTTGGCCCAAGTTTTTCTTTTATAATGTTATCACAGCTAATATGTTTGAACCCAAGCTTTGTTAGTTTTTTAGACCAAAATGTTTTTCCGATATTAGACATCCCAATCAAGCTGATAATTAATTTTTTCTTTTTTAGTTTTTTAATAAAATCCCCGTGAGCTATTTTACCGTCAAAAGAAGTGTTAGAAATTCTTAAAATATCAGCAAAAACTCCAGCAGCAGTTACTTCAGCTCCAGCACCTGGGCCTTTAATTACTAGTGGAGTGTTTTTATATCTATTGGTTGTGAAAGAAACAATGTTGTCACTTCCTGACAAAGAGTAGAAAGGATGATTTTGTCCTATTGATTCTAACCTGATGTAGGCTTTGTTTTTTTCAAGTGTCGCTATGTAACAAAGTTTCTTATTGTTTTTTGCAGCTTTATCTCTAATAGACTCAAAGTATGTGTCTTCTTTTTTTAGTTTTGTAAAAAATTCTTCCACAGACTTACTGCTACGTGCTTTTTCTGGGACGAGATTTTCTGTGTCGATATCTTTAAGCTCTAACATTTGTCCAGTTTCTCGTGCTAAGATTAAAAGTTTTCTAGCCACATCAATTCCATTTAAATCATCTCGTGGGTCTGGCTCTGTATAGCCTTTTACTTTAGCTTTTTTAACCACTTCACTAAATGGGATTGAACCATCATATGAGTTAAAAATATAACTTAACGTTCCAGATAGAACTGCTTCAATTTTTTCTATTTTGTCTCCACTGTGTAATAAGTCATTTAAAGTACTAAGTACAGGTAGTCCAGCACCAACATTTGTTTCATATAGAAATTGTGATGTTGATTTTGAAGCTGCTTCCGAAAAAGCTAGACTAATTACCCCTGTTCCAGGTGGAGTTGGTCCTATGACGATTGAAGCTGCTAAGGCAAGTTTTGTATATTGATGTAAATTGCTTGAATTAGCTTTTTTGTTTGGTGTTGAAATTGAAATGCTTGCTTTTAATATCTCTGGATATTTTTTTAAAACTTCTTCGCTGGCAGTACAATCTACAAAAATACTGTTTGGTATATTTAATTCTCTCATATTTTTTACAAAGTTTTCGATACTAGATTCTTCTTTAAGATTTTTCAATGTTACTCCTTCTTCGTTGAAAGCCATTTTTTTGCTATTAGCTAGCCCGACAATTTTAATATTCAGTTTTTGATCTTTACGTATTCTGTCTTTTTCTTTTTCAATTTGCTTAATCAAAGTTGAGCCAATTAGTCCGGTAGCTCCTATAATAAAAAGATTTAAAGATTTTGTTTCTGACAA
>DUAL01000244.1 GCA_012960835.1 Flavobacteriales bacterium
ATTAATTTTATTAAGTAAAAATTCAATTAATAACAGTTCAGAATTGTCTTCTGACATTCCCTTAAGAAGGTCTAATGTAGAATTTATTTTATCTTTATCATTCTCTTCAAAAGCTGCAGAAAAAAACCTTTCTAGTGATTTTTGGCTTGATTTATCGTCAATCCCTTCTTGAATTACCGCCTGTGCACATTGACTACGAATCACACACCCTGCGCCATACAACCCATATTCAATAAGCAGTGCATAAATCTCTAAAAGGGTGAATGACGAATTTCTCGAAAATGGCAGCTTAAGCGTCTCATTGTGTAAAACATCTACATACTTATCTAATTCTTTACATTCTCTTTCTGAGCCTACTACTCTGAAAAATGCAATCCACCAATTAGGTTGAATAGTGATTAAATGTTTACTTCTTTTACTTATCTCTTTTTCTAGTTGAATTATAAAATCATTATGATTATTACTTGTTGTGTTTTTTAAATATTTATCAATTAATTTTCTATAATAAGTAACTCTGAATTCTTTGCTTTCATATCTTTTATAGTATCTATTAACCCTATCAAACTTAAGATACAATCTTTTAACAAAATCAAATATTGAAATATTCTTTAAAAAAGAAATGATTATATTGCGCATTTTTTTAATTATGCACTCACATAAAATCTTTATTTAAATAGATAACATCCACCCAATCAGTTCTCCCATTCATAGGATTTTTTGCAATATGGCTAATGTCATAAAGTCTGAAGCCGGCAGGATGAAGGATTTTTTCAATATCAGAGAAAGACAAGGATTTCTCGTAGTAATCATAAAACATGAGCTCCGTCATAACTACGTGAACATTTTTAAGTTTATCTGCAAAACTACTCAGCACCTCTGGTTCATGGCCTTGTGTGTCAATCTTTAAGAAATCTATATGTGTGATATTATTCTCATCCATATAAGAATCCATCCTTTTACTGGGCACTTGTCGAGACTTGTTTATAGTTTTTGCATAATCTATTTTTTTTTCACCCTTTTTATTTTCCAATTTATTTAAAAAAATTGAATCACTACTATCCAAGTTAATCTTGCTAGATCCTGACAATCCTGTACTAATATCATGTGTATAAAAATCTAAAGTTCCATTTTTAGAACTAGTGGCAATTTTATTAATAATAGTCTTTGAATAGCGAGTTGCACATGATTCAAGCTCGGCCCAACATTCTTCCTGTGGCTCAAAACAGTGAACTTCGGACTGTGGCCACCACTGTTTGAATTCATTTAAAGATCTTCCATTATTAGCCCCGACATCAAAAATTAATGGGGTTTCATTCTCAACAAGAAGACTGAGAACTTTTTGTCTAGTAAATATCTTTGAATATTCTGAAGTTCTTTCTTGATTAGTTGGATATTTTTTCATAGCTTCTTATAAATATTTAACGCAGCATTTGCTAAAAGCAAATCCCGCTGTTCATGAATATCAATATTTGTAAAATCGTCGTCATTGACCACAACATCTACAATATCACCAATTCTTCTACCCTCTCTCCATAACCAAGCACGACTCGCACATGCAAGGCCAGTGTCCTCTCTAATAATTGGTTTTTTAACCTGACGAGAAGTGTATGTTGCCATCCATGGTTTCAGCCTTTTCCAAGAACCATCACTCTGTTGATTCCAATAATTTTTATGAGTAGCAAGACCTACAAAAACGCTTTCCAGGTTGGGATTATTTTTGAGCCTACTTACTGCATCAACTATCCATTCAACTCTTCTAAAGATATCAGTAGCAGTTAAGAAAACAGCAACTTTAAATTCTTTTCCAGTCATTTTTTCATACTCAAGTAAAGCATGCTGAAGTGTGTCTTCGGTAGAAGTTAAATCTTGTGCTAATTCAGGCGGTCTAATAAAAGGAACTATGGCACCAGCAGATTTTGCAATTTCTGCAATTTCTGCATCATCCGTAGTTACCAGTACAGTACCAATCACACCAGACTCAATCGCATGACGAACCGGTCTGGCAATCAATGGCTCACTACCAATAGCTTGTACATTTTTACGCGGAAGCCCTTTCGATCCACCTCTTGCAGGAATAATACATATTACATCTTCAACTTCAAAACTCATATTTTTCCTTCTTTGTATTTTGCTTATTACTCGTTACTAACAGCTTCCAACATTACAACCTTAATATCTTTTAGGTTTGTAAATTGTGGATTTGCATGATTGAATGCTAATACGGCCTGCTCTATATTCATTTCAGAACCATTCAGATGCTGCAATCTACGTGTTTCTGCCAATAAAATCAATT
>DUAL01000245.1:0-11247 GCA_012960835.1 Flavobacteriales bacterium
GTAATTTTCCTCCTTCTTCATCCAAATCATATACCTTTTTGAACACTACAATAAGGTAAGGGGCAACTTCCAAAAACTCTTTTATGTGGTCGGTTCCTAAATGTTCTAAATCTTCTTTCCAACTATCAGACATCCTACCATGGTAGTTTTCGTATTCCTCTTTTTCAGCTAATTTTCTGATTTCAGACTTTAGTTTTGTATTACTTATTACACAAAAAGTCCAGGGTTGTTTATGCGCCCCAGATGGTGCACTTCCAGCTGCTTTTATAATATTTTCAATTACTTCTTTTGGGACTTCCATATCTGAAAAATCACGAATCGATCTTCTTTTATTTATTTCTTGATAATATTTTTCACTATTTTTTATCAAATCTTCAGAGGAAGATTTAGTTGTAGAGTAAGGAATAAAGGGTTGCTTTTCGTTCATGATAATATTAGGCTAAATTTTTTGAAGTTGATTTTGCAAAATAATAGATGTATCCGTAACAAATAAGCAGCAATAAAAAGGCCATTTTAAATCCTGCTAAGTCCGTACAAAAACCATACAGTGGAGGAATGATTGCGCCCCCAACAATCATGGTGCATAATATTCCTGATGCTTGAGGTTTTAAGTCACCTACATCTTTAATGGACAAAGTAAAAATCGTTGGGAACATAATGGAGTTGAATAAACCAACTGCTAGAATGCTCCACATGGAAATTACTCCAATTGTATTCATAGAGATGATAATTAGTAGAAGGGCTCCAATAGCAAAAAAGGAAAGAACTTTTGATGGTGCAAAAATATTGGTTAAGTAGGCTCCAATGAATCTTCCAATCATGGCCCCACTCCAGTAAAAAGTGACGAATGCGCCTACAATGGCTCTTTTGTCTAATGTTGCCAAATCAGTATTTAAAATATTGCTTGCAATATTGTTCATCCAAGGCGTGCTTTGTATGATGGAGTGCATATCCATATCGATAAAATAATTCACCAAATAACTACCTATCGCAACCTCAGCCCCAACATATACCAGAATAGCAAAAGCGCCCATTACTAATACTTTATTTTTGAGCACCTCACGATAACCACTATTGCTTATTGAAGTGATAACTGTAGGTAATTTTACAAATGCAAAAAGCACTGCCAAAGCAAGAATGGACATTGAAAGCAATACAAATGGTGTTTGTACTGCCACTGCTTCTGCTAAATAGTAAGCGGTTTTTTCTAATTCGCTTAATAGGTTAATTTCGGATGATGATTTAATGGTATCACCTAACAGAAAGGAGGCTCCAATTGCAGGAGCAATTGCTGTACCTAAGGAATTGAATGCTTGTGCTAAATTCAGTCGGCTTGATGCTCCTTTAGCATCTCCTAAAACGGCTACAAAAGGATTGGCAGCCACTTGTAAAATAGTCATTCCGCCAGCCAAAATAAAATAGGCCATTAAAAAGATAGAAAATGTTCTGAACTCAGCAGCAGGATAAAATAAGAAGCACCCCAAAGTCATGGTAAGTAAGCCTAAAATGATTCCTTTTTTATACCCAATTTTGGAAAGGATAAATCCTGCCGGAATGGAGAGTAAAAAGTAAGCCATAAAAAAGGCAAACTGTACTAGCCCAGCCTGAAAATAAGTAAGCGTAAAAATCTCTTTTAATCTGGGGATTAAAAAATCTACTAAAACAGTAATAAAGCCCCACAAAAAGAAGAGTGAAGTGAGGGCTATAAAAGGGAAAAGGTATTTGTTTTTCGTCATTTTATTCAATTATTAATTCATCTATAAAAAGCCAAGTTTTACCGCCAGCACCCAAATGCCAAGCAGGGCAAATGCCATAATTTTTAGCCTTTACTTTTAGGTATTTTGCTTTTGTATTTTTTAGTTGTAAAGTGTAATCCTGAACAAAACTACCTTCCAATGTGTCAGAGAAAGTAGTATTCACTATTCCTAAATAAGTAAAGGTTTCCCCATTAATTGAAATAAAATACTCCACTTGTTTAGGATAAAAAATCCAAGAACGGATATCTTGCAGACAGCCTAAACCAATACTCTTTATTGCTCTCACTTCTCCTAAATCAATTACTGCTTCCAAATTTTCTCGATAGCCCTGCCAATTTCCTGTTCGGTAATTTGTTCCTCCTCTTTGGTGATCAATTAAGGTTTTATCGCCAGCAGCAGCATATTGATTAGCATAGTCGCTATGTAGTACAATGCTTTTTTTGTTGTCAATTTTGTAATAGTTGGCGCTTATGCTTTTACTCCACTTATCATCTTTTATGGTTCTGCATTTTATTTCTGCATCTTCATCAATAAGAATAGGATGCTCATATTTAATTTCTTGTTCTCCATTTATAGCATAATAAATATCTCCTCCAATAGCAGAACCTAACTTAATAGTCATCTTTTCAGCAAAAGTTTGACTTTCGGCTACAAAATAAGGAACAGGAATAATTCTATTTCTTTCAATTTTTGATGGAGGTATTGATCCACTTCCCCAATCAGAAGGCTTACTTCCCATTTCAAAGACAAGTTTACCTCCTTCCATAATGCTTTGGTGCTCAATAAAGGATTGATTAAACATTTCCCCATTTAAAGTTGCTGCTTGTATGTATATATTTTTATCAGATACATTTTTAGTATTTATTACAAATGTATTTCCATTTTCTAAATTGAGTGTTGCTTTTTCAAAAAGTGGTGTTCCGATAGTATAATAATCAAGTCCTGGAGTTACCGAATAAAAGCCCATTGCACTCAATACATACCAAGCGGACATCTGCCCACAATCCTCATTTCCTGATAATCCATCAGGTAAATTAGTATATTGTTCCTGTAAAATCTGATGTACTTTTTCTTGTGTTTTGTAGGGTTTCCCTACATAATTGTACAAATAAGCCATGTGATGACTTGGCTCATTTCCATGCGCATATTGCCCAATTAGGCCTGTGATATCGGCTTGTTCTCTCCCAGAGGTTTCGGTTGAAGCGATAAACATTTTATCTAAATGTGCTTCATAATTTGAAGGCCCTCCCATAAGTTCAATATGCCCCCCGATATCTTGTGGAGCAAATAGAGAATACTGCCAAGCATTGGCTTCCGTATAGTTGAAGTTTACTTCTTCAGCCTTGAAAGGGGAAAACCAAGCATAACTTCTTTTTGCTCGGAAAAACCGGGATGAAGGGTCGTATAAATTCTTATAATTTTGGCCTCTTTTATAAAATTCAGCAGCCGTTTTTTTTGCTCCTAATTGTTCTGCCATTAATGCAATACACCAATCATCATAGGCATATTCCAAAGTTTTAGAAACAGATTCTGGCTCATCAGAAGCAGAAATAAATCCGTTTTCTTTAAAGGATTTTAAGCCCAAATCATCTTGCATGGCTGAATGTACCATGGCTTCTAATGCCAAGTCGGCATCAAAATCTCTTATTCCTTTTGCATAAGCATCTGCAATAACTGGAATAGCATGATAACCAATCATGCAGCCTGTATAATTAGCCGCTAATTCCCAAATAGGCAACTGCCCACCTTCCTTAAATTGACGCAAGAATGTTCGGATAAATGCAGCCGTTCTTTTTTGTTCAATAAGTGTGAAAAGTGGATGGGTTGCCCTGAAAGTATCCCAAAGTGAAAAGATGGTATACTGCTCATCATCCGTATGGTGTATTTTTAAATCTGTGCCTAAATAGTTACCATCAACATCTACAAATAAGTTAGGGTTGAGCAAGGAATGGTAAAGGGCTGTATAAAAGATTTCTTTTTGCGTTTCTGACTTTCCTTCTACTTGAATTTTACTGAGTGCTTTTCCCCAAAGTTGTTGGGCTTCTATTTTTGTTTGCTGAAAATCCCAATGTGGCATTTCTGCTAGCATATTTGCTTTTGCACCTTCTGTGCTTACGGCAGAAATCCCTACTTTAATAAGGAGTGGCTTTGTGAGTTTTCTAAATTTAAAGCCCATAACTTCTCCATTTTCATTGCTGACAACTGCTGAAAATGGCTCGGATAATTGAATGTAGAAATGCAATTGCTGATTTTCAGCCCAATTGCTTGAATGGCGAAATCCTTGCAAAGTAGTACTGTCAATAATTTCTATTTTGCTATCCAATACTTTATCCCTATGTGCTAAATCCAAGATGATTTGCGCCTGTTCATTTTTTGGAAAAGTATATTTATGAAAACCTACTCTTGGGCTTGTAGTTAGTTCTGCATTTATGGCATAATCTTTCAATAAGACTTGGTAAAAACCTGCTGTGGCAGTTTCATTTGTATGGGAAAAATGGGAGGAGTATCCTACTTTTCCATTAGCACCATTGTTTAAAAAGAGTTCGCCTGTAGTTGGCATAATCAAAATATCTCCATAGTCGGAAACGCCTGTTCCACTAAGGTGGGTATGTGAAAATCCGTAAATAATACTATCTGAATAATGGTAGCCACCACAGCCATCCCAACCGTCTAATCGGCTGTCTGGGCTGAGTTGCACCATTCCAAAAGGAGTAGTAGCCCCAGGGTAAGTATGGCCATGTCCACCCGTACCAATAAAAGGATTTACATAATTAATTGCAGATTTATTTTCGTTTTTACAGAAGTATAAACAAACTAGAAATAGAAAAAAAAGGATTCTTTTTAAGGTCATGAAGTTATTTTTAAAGCGTAAAAATAAAGAAAATATCATCAGAATAGTGTTATATTTGAAGGATGAAAATTTTAAATGCTACTGAACTAAAAGAATGGGATGATTTTACTATAAGTAATGAGCCTATTTCATCTTTGGGTTTGATGGAGCGTGCGGCCACTTATTGTTTTCAAGAAATATTGAAAATACATGAGGGAAACACTCCTTTTCATATTGTAGTAGGCAAGGGGAATAATGGGGGTGACGGACTAGTAATTGCTCGTAAATTAGTTGAAGCAAACTATAGGGTAAGAGTAAGTATCCTAAATTTTTCGGATACAGTATCAGCAGATTTTAGTACAAATAAAGCGAGATTACCCTCAAATATCCTGCATCTAATTCATGCTTCTGCTGATTTTCAATTGCATAAACAGGAAGTAATTATCGACTGTATTTTTGGCTATGGATTAAGCAGAAAAGTGGAGGGGGAGTTTGCAAAGATTATTAATCGGATTAATTCAGCACAAGCCCAAGTGATTAGTATTGATATGCCTTCTGGACTTTTCACAAATGACAATAGCGAAAATGATGGAACCATAATAAAAGCACAGTATACACTTACTTTTCAATGCATGAAATTAGCTTTATTACAAGCCTCTTATTATGCTTGTTACGGTAAGGTTATTGTAATTGACATAGAATTAAGCCCTCAATTTTCATTGCAAACAGACAGGTGTCAATGCTACATTACTGCAAAGGATTTACCTCAAATAAAGGAGCGAGATAAATTCGCTCATAAAGGAAAATTTGGTCATGCATTATTAGTAGGAGGAGGAGCAAAGATGAGGGGAGCACTGATATTAGCAGCCAAATCCGCATTGCGTTCAGGCGCAGGGAAAGTAAGCGTTACGCTTCCAGAGCAATGGGTAAAAGACCTAAATATTGAATTGCCAGAGGCAATGCTAGCACATCAACCAATTACCAATTTATCCCCTTATACGGCAATAGGTATTGGCCCAGGATTAGGAACTAATAATGATGCTGTTAATAATTTGGAAAAATTATTACGATTAAGAAAACAAACCCCATTACTCATTGATGCAGATGCCCTGAATATATTAAGCAATCATTCACAATGGTTAACATTTTGCAGCAAAGCAGTGCTGACTCCACACATTGGAGAATTTAAACGTTTATGTGGTGATTTTACTTCTGATGAAGAGAAATTGGATAAGCAAGTACAATTTGCAAAAGAGCATGATGTATTTCTGGTTTTGAAAGGGGCGCATACTTCTATTGCTACTCCTGATGGGAAATTATTTTTTAACTCAACAGGAAATACAGGACTTTCTACTGCTGGTTCAGGAGATGTGTTGAGTGGCATTATTGTATCCTTTTTAGGACAAGGATACCCTCCGGAAGAATCCTGTATTTTAGGGGTGTATTTGCATGGCCTGTCGGCTGACTTAGCATTAGAAACCGAAAGCGCATCTTCCTTTATTGCTTCTGATTGTATCGCCTATTTAGGTAAAGCATTTAAAGCAATAGGGGCTTAATTTTTTACTCAATTATTACTTCATCTACAAAAATCCAAGCGTCCGAGCCAGCAGCAGGGTGCTCTTTAGGTAATTTACCAACAGTAGTGGCCTTTACTTTTACATATCTTGCTTTCAAATCTTGGCTAACTACTTTAAAAGTATGCTTAAATTTTCCTTCTTGCATCAAGGATATTTTATTTGCTATTGTTTCAATTTTGGTAAAGTTTTTTCCATCCTCAGAAACAGCATAACTCACAACTGTTGGCAATACAATCCAAGATAAATAGTATTGGAAAAAAGTAGTTTGAATGCTAGAAAATGTTGTTGTTTCCCCTAAGTCAATTACAACTTCAAAATCTGTTCCGGAAAATCCTTGGTAGTATCCATCACGGAAATTTTCCACACTTCCCAATAAGCCATCCGTTAAATTATTATCGCCTGTTCCTTTGTAATGTCTGCTATAAGGAATGGTATAATTTACCTTTTTCCCAGTGGCAATATGCCTGATTATTTCTTGCTCAAATTCCCCATAAGGCTTTTCGTTTTTAAACCCTCTAGCCATTAAAGTAGAGGTCTCATTTACGCCAAAAGGAACAGTGTATGCTTGCCAGTCTTTATTATTGAAGCTGTATTCTAAACGCATATCAGGACTGCCTTTAAAAAGAGAAACAGCAAAACTATCGGCATTGAAAAGAACTGTTGAGGTGATAGGTACGCTTTCAAACCCATATTTTACTCCCATAGCATCCAGTTTAGAATAGTGCTTTTGTACACGCGCATAAAAGTGATCATAGTCTTTTTCTTTAGTACTCCAAAGTACTTCACTCATGGCCAAAATCCTTGGAAACACTTTGCTATCCACCAATTCCTGTGGTGCTCTTTCGCTCCACATATTGCATTCTCCACCTAAAATATATTTGGCTTCAGCCTCTGTTAACTCTGCTGGAATAGGCTCATAATGATAGACCTCTTTTAGGTCAGTAGCATCTAGTCCATAATCAAAATAACAATGGGAAGTAGGCGACATAATAGCGTCATGCCCACTTTTGGCGGCTGCAATTCCCCCTTCTTCTCCTCTCCAGGATTGCACGGTAGCAGAGGGAGCCAACCCTCCTTCTAAAATTTCGTCCCAACCAATGAGTTGTCTTTCGTTTTTGTTTAAGAACTTTTCAATGCGTGTGATGAAATAGGATTGCAATTCGTGTTCATCATGCAAGTTTTCCTCCTTAATTCTTTGTTGGCATTTTTTGCAATGTTCCCATCTGTATTTTGGGGCTTCATCACCTCCAATATGAATGTATTTGGAAGGGAAAAGTTCCATTACTTCCGTAAGTACATCTTCCATAAAAGCAAAAACAGTATCGTTCCCAGCACAATAAATATCTTTATAAACGCCCCATTCAGTGCCTACATTTATGCTATCGCCTGTGCAAGAAAGGTAAGGATATGCAGCAATAGCAGCAGCAGAATGTCCTGGAAATTCTATTTCAGGAACTACTGTAATATGCCTTGTTTTGGCATAAGCCAAAATTTCTTTGATATCCTCTTTGGTATAAAAGCCGCCATAAATACTGCCATCCTTTTCTGTTCGCCAAGCCCCAATCTCAGTTAACTTTGGGTATTTTTCAATTTTAATTCTCCAACCTTGATCTTCCGTAAGATGCCAATGCAAAACATTCATTTTATGATAAGCCAACAGGTCAATATAACGCATTACAAATTCTTTGTCCATAAAATGGCGACAGCAATCCAGCAGCATTCCTCTCCAAGAAAATCTTGGGAAATCATGAATTTCTAAGCAAGGAATTTTAGTAACAACTACTCCTTTTTTAGTCGGCAGTAATTGTCGTAAAGTTTGTATCCCTCTCATAATTCCTATGGGTGTGGAAGCCTCTATTTTTAAATTATCTGCAGAAATATTAAGGAAGAATTCTTCTTCTTGTAATCCTTCTTTTTTTAATAATTCAATTGTGTTTCCTTTTCCTTTTAACTCAAGATTCAGCAAGGTTTTTAAGTAGTCTGACTCAGCATAAAATAGACTGTCAACTATCAAATTTGTGTTAAAACTAAGTGAAAACGCACCTTCATTTATTTCTACTTTTTGAGGTTTTGGGATAAGATTTACCTCTTGTACAATTGGCTTAGTACAAGCAAATAGCAAACATAGTATAGCTAACCAATATTTCATTATTTCAAATAAGATAAGGAATCTATCATTTGATTTTCACCGCCTTGATACAAGGCATAATTAAACCAAGGATGTACGGCATAAGCACCATGTTCTCCTTTTTTATTGATTGCCAAATAGCCAATTTGCATGTCTTTATAATTTTGATTTTTTACAATTCTTGCAATTGCTTCTTCACAAGCCTCTTGTGGAGTTGCGCCTTGTCGCATTAATTCAACTACTAAAAAAGAACCTAAAGTTTTAAGCACGGCTTCTCCAACTCCTGTTGCGCAGGCACCCCCAACTTCATTGTCCACAAACATTCCAGCACCAATCACTGGGGAATCACCAACTCTCCCGTGCATTTTCCAAGAAAGCCCAGAAGTAGTGCAGGCTCCAGAGATATCGCCTTTTTTATCCAATGCTAAAAGACCAATAGTATCATGGTTTTCCACATTAATGACAGGTTTATATTCAGATTCTTTCAGCCACTCCCTCCATCTTTTTTCTGCTTTTTCAGTGAGTAAATTTTCTTTTTTGAATCCATTTTCTAAAGCAAATTGCAAGGCGCCAGAACCAGAAAGCATTACATGAGGAGTATTATCCATCACCAATCGTGCTACCGAAATAGGATGTTTGATATGTTGTAAAAAACTAACCGAGCCACAATTTCCTGTTTCATCCATGATACAGGCATCTAGAGTTACTTTTCCTTCTCTATCTGGCAATCCTCCTAATCCTACCGACATGGATTCAGGATCTGCTTCAGGAATACGAACCCCTGCCTCAACTGCATCAATGGCTTTTCCGCCACCTTGCAATACCTCCATTGCCTCCTCATTGGCAGGCATTCCATGTCGCCAAGTAGAGATAACCATAGGGAATCCATTGTCAGAATTAGGATTTGTTTTATCCATTTTGGCTATGCTTAGTTTTGGAAAAATAGAGGCTCCAATAGCACCTAATACTCCTCCTTTTATAAAATTTCTTCTGTTTGACATGGCTTATTTGTTAAGGTCATAAAGCGACCAAATTAGTAATTTATTTTTGCTTAATTTTTTTCCTTCAAACTTAAGTATTTTCTTTTCACCTGGTAATAGTGAGAAAAAATTATCAGAAAATTGACCTTCTATACCATGTAAATACACTTCAAATGCTGGAATATCTGTTTGCAATGTAATGGTATTTTTTTCTATTTGATAAGAGATAGTTGGTTTTTTAAAATTTACGTTTTTAGTTTCAGTAGCAAATAAAGACTTTGCTTTTAGTTGTTTATTTTTGAGTTCAGCAACTATAAATTGATTGTCATTTACTTTGATTTTTTGGGCGTAAATCAATGCTGATCCTTCTACTTTTTTGTTGATTGGCTCAGTTACTTTATGCGTAATCTCCCCATCCAGATTATAAATACTAATGATTAAAGTGTCTTGAATATTTTCTATTAAATCAGTCATTACCCAAACGCTTATCATGTCATTATCATCTAATTTTTGAGATAATGAAACAGGAGAAAATACATCTTGAGCCGTATAATGTAATGCTTTCCAATTGCCAAAATAATCACGGCTACTCCATGAGGCTACTGGCCAACAATCATTCAGTTGCCAATACAAAGTCCCCATGCAATATGGTTGATTTCTTCTGTGGCTCTCCAAACCAATTCGCATACCATTTGCTTGTAGGATTTGACTTGCATAAATGAACTTTTTAAAACCCTTTGGTACATTGTATTCTCTTGCCATATATTCAGTGATAAGGGAATTTCCTCTCGGATGTTTTTGATGATTCTGCATCACGGCTGAGTTTAAATTCCAATCCAAACTATCAGCAAAAGTGGCAATGGTTAAAAACTGAGGGAAAGATTGAAAGCCAAATTCACTCATAAATCTCGGTACTTTTTGTTCAAAATTTTCAAAAGGTTCTCCGTCATGCCAAACGCCCCAATAATGTGCATCTCCCTGAAATTGATGTTTAGGATTTCCTCTGCCAAATTTTGGAGAACTTTCCCAGTAAGCAGTTTGGGAATGAATATCAACAATATGTGGGAAAATTTCTTGAAATACTTTTTGGTAGCCACTCCAAATTTCGGCTTTCTGTTTTTCAGTAAAAGCATTTTGCCAACCCCACCTGTGCCAACCTTCTGAATTTTCGTTATTTCCGCACCAAAGTGCAATGGAAGGGTGATGCCGTAAACGCTTCACATTTTGGATGGCTTCTTCTTTTACATTTTCCAAAAACAAAGAATCAGAAGGGTACATAGCACAAGCAAACATAAAATCTTGCCAAACTAGAATCCCAAGCGAATCGCATAAATCATAGAAAATATCTTCTTCATAAATCCCTCCTCCCCAAACCCTGAGCATATTCATATTGGCTTTAATTACATCATTTAGCAAGTTGCGATAATGGTTTTTTGTTACTCTATTTTGTAAATTATCCTGAGGAATATAATTGGCTCCTTTCATAAAAATAGGTTTATCATTTACTTTGAAATAAAAACTTTCTCCTATTGAATCTTGCTCAGTAATTAATTCTATTTTTCGTAAACCAATTTTTTTTGTTTGGCTATCAAGCAGCCTATTTTCATCTGATATAGAAATATTGATTTCATATAATTTTTGCTCTCCATAGCCATTTGGCCACCATAATTCTGGATTTGGAATGCGAATGATAATGGAAAGTTGATTATTCCCTTTTTTCAATTTAAAATCCTTCCAGACCTTATCATAAGCCTTAAGGGTAATTGTTTTTTCAGTTGAAGATTCTATATTAATACCTACGGTTAAGTTAGCAAGCGAATCCGTTAAATGATCTTGCACAACATAAACAATATTTATCTTGCAATCATCCCAACTTTGCAGTTCAACTTTACGCCAAATTCCTGTTGGCGATATTTTTGCTCCCCAATCCCAACCATAATGAAAGCCCGCTTTTCGCGAAAAGACTCTTTCTCCA
>DUAL01000245.1:11257-13602 GCA_012960835.1 Flavobacteriales bacterium
CCTAAAACAGTTTGTTTTTCTTTTTCTTTTTCTGAAACAGGTTCAAATAGTATGCGTAATTCATTTTCTTTTTTTAATATGCCTTTTACATCTACCTCCCATTTTCTGAACATATTATCAGCCACCAAGATTAAGAAATCATTCAAATAGACTTTTGCATAAGTATCTAAGCCATTAAAAACCAAATATTGCTTTTTATTTCTTAAAGTGTTTTTAGGTGCTGAAAAGTAGGATTTGTAGTGCCAATTATTTTCGGATACCCACCTTACACTATCTTCATTAGTGCCATAAAATGGGTCGGAGATAAAGTTATGGTTTAATAAATCAGAAAAATTATTTCCAGGAACTTCCGCTTTGTACCAATTCCCATCATATTCAAATTTCCAATCGGTTATTTCTTGTGACAAAATAGGTCCTTCTTGCTTTTTGCAAGAAGAAAAAATCACCAATACTATGAGTAGGTATTTATACAATTTGTTCTAGTTTATCAATTACCGCTTTAATAAGTAGGGCATCAGTTTCTATTTCTCCTTTCTGGTTTTTCATGCTTCCTGAAAGGTGAAAATTTCTTATTCCTATTTTATATAACGCTTCTGCATTACTTTGATTCACGCCACTTCCAACCAAAATAGTAATTCTCCCCTTTGCTAATTTCACCAATTGTTCCAAATTAGAAATTCCATCAATTACATTATCACTTTGCCCAGCAGTTAAAAGCAATTCACAACCGCAAGCAATCACATCTTCTAAATTTTGTCTCAAATTATTTCCTTCATCAAAAGCCCTGTGAAAAGTAATGTGCATAGGTTTTGCGGCCTTTACCATTGCTTTTGTTTGCTCTTTATTTATTGAGCCATCCTTGTGTAGCGCACCAATTACAACTCCATCACAACCTAATTTTTTACAAAACTGAATGTCGGCAAGCATTTGTACCATTTCCTTTTCAGAAAAAACAAAATCCCCACTTCTGGGGCGAATCAAAACATGTAAAGGAATGTTTAATTCTCTTGATCGAATGATTTCTTCTCGTGTTGGGGTAATCCCACCAACTTCTAAATGAGTACATAGTTCAATTCTATTTGCTCCACCTAATTCGCCATTTATTGCAGATTGAATGGAGTTTGCACAACATTCTACCAAAAAATCATTCATGGGCTAAATTTATAAAAATTGAATCAATAATAAACATACTAAAAAAAAATTGTACTTTCGAGTTCTCAAAAAAACTAAAACCATGAAAAAATATTTATTTTTATTATTTTCCATTTGCTTCTTATCGTTACATGCACAAAATTCATATACAATTAACACTATAGGGAGTACATTTTCTCCTTCTAGTTTAACTATTAATGTTGGCGATACTGTAACATGGAATAATACAGGGGGCTCTCACAATATAAATGCAACATTAGCAACTTATCCTAATAACCCTGAAGGTTTTGGTAATGGTGTTGCTAGTGCTCCATGGTCTTTTCAGTGGATATTCACTATGGCTGGCACATACGACTATCAATGTGACCCTCATGCTCCAGGAATGTCAGGCGTTATTATTGCAAATGCAATACAAGTTCCTGGCTGTACAGATTCTTTAGCCTGTAATTATGACCCAACAGCAACAATTGATGATAGCTCTTGTATTTTCCCGGATGGTTGCACCGATTCATTAGCATGTAACTATAATTCACTAGCTACTTGTGATGATGGCTCTTGCTTAACTACTTATGGTTGTACAGATTCAACTGCTACTAATTTTAATGTAAACGCTAGCTGTGATGATGGATCTTGTATCTACCCTTTACCACCAGCTGAGAATCTTTTCTTTTCAGAATATGCAGAGGGGAGTAGTAATAACAAATACTTTGAAATATATAACCCAACTTCCGATACTGTAAATTTAACCAATTACGCTTTTGCTAGGGTAAATAGTTCTTCTACAAATTATAATGGTATATATGAGTTTTGGGTAGATTTTGATTCAGGGGCTGTTGTATTACCATATGATGTTTATGTTGTTGTTCATCCATCTGCTGATCCATTTATTATAGCGGCAGCTGATATGGATTATGGTTCTTTAAGTAATGGTGATGACGGAATGGCGCTAGTGTATGGTTCAGAGCCTACTTCTCCTGTTGGACCAATTGTTGGAGGATATGTCATTTTGGATTGGATTGGTGATTGGGATGCAGATCCAGGACAAGGATGGGATGTTGCTGGGGTTGGAGCTGCAACACGAAATCACACACTAGTTAGGAAATGCCCAATATCTCAAGGAGATACTTCCTGGACAAATGCAGCTGGTACTGATCCCGTGAATTCACAATGGATTGTGTTTGCTCAGAATGATT